>SCUH01000350.1 GCA_004298295.1 Betaproteobacteria bacterium
CGCGGCGCCGGCCTCGGCGATCGCCTTCTGCAGGACCTCGCCGCGGCGCCCTGCGAACACCACCTGCCAGCCCGCCGCGAGCAGCGCGAGCGCGGACGCTTTGCCGATGCCGGTGCCGGCACCGGTGATGACTGCCACCTGATCCATGAAGAATTCTCCCTGCGCGCGGAAAAGCGCGCATGGTAGCGCAACTTGCCCGGATGCTGGCTAGGGTCGCGCGATGCCGCGCGCCGGCCCGTCACGCGCCTCGCGCGCTTCTCGTCGCTGCGGCGCCTCTGCGCGCTGCGGTGCAGCCTTGCGCGCCTGCTCGACGCGCGGCGCCTGCTGTGCCTGCTGCTGAGCGCGGGGTGCCCGGGCCGGCTGCGCCTGGGGCGTACGTTCGATACGCTGCGGCGGGATCTGCGCCGGTGGCGCCTGCGGGACGCGCTCGATGCGCGGCGCTTCCCTACGTGGCGCGCGCTCCCTGCGCGTCGGCGCCGCAGGCGCTGCGACGCCAGGTTGGCTTGTTTCCACTGCGCGCTGCGGCAGTCGCGGACTGGTTTCGACCGCCGCGGGCGCACGCGATTCGACGCGGCGTGGGTCGGCCGAAATGGCGTCCGGCCGGGCGTCGCGCCGTGGATAGGGCCGTTCGGCCCGCGGACGCGGGCGCGGTTCGAAACTCGGAGATGGCGCCGTGCGTTCGGGCGCGACGCGGCGATGCGGCGGATCACGCTGAATGACCATCGGCCGCCGGTAGCCCGGATGCACCGGCACGTGCACGCGCCGATGGAACCAGTCGACGCGGCCGTACAGCGATCCGATCGAGATCCCGATCCCGGGACCCCACCAGAAGCCGGGGGATACGCCCGCACGGCGCACGATCGTGTACCCTGGCCACGGCGCCCAGGCCACCGGCGGATAACCCGACCACCACCACGGGCCGTAGACGATCCACGGATCGTAGTAGGGCACGTACACCACTTCGGGCGTCACGGGCTCGATGAGGATCGCCTGTCCCTCGTCGGAGACGCGCAACCGCTCGTCCGGCGCCAGCCGACCCGCGGCACGGGCGCGCCGGCGCAGGTCCTGGATGGTATCCATGACCACCGGCTCCTGTACGAAAAAGGCGTCGCCCAGGGCCTTGGTCCACTCCAGGTTTTCGTCCATGCGCGCGAGCAGCTGCGGAAACGCGACCAGTGATTTCACGCTCGGATCCCAGTCTTCCTGCTGCACCGCTTGCACGGCGGCGTCGCCCTGCAGCCCCGGGTTGGCACGCGACCAACGGGCGGCCTCGACGACCTCCAGCGGTCGCGTGGCGGCCAGCAGGACCTGCGAGAGCAGGGCGTCGGGATACAGCGCGATCGGCGCAAGCATCTGATCAAGCTCGGCTTGCGTGTACGGTGCCTCCCGGGCCTGCACGGCCTGCAGGGGGGCAGCGGCGGCGACTGCGACAACGACTGCCAGCAGAAGTTTGACCAAGCGCGTCATGAGGTCTCCTTGGACCCTATAACGCTTGGACCGAATTGTCGCTGTCCGCGATGGCGGGAAAATTGCAACAGGTTGTAAGCGCCGCAGCCCGACCGAAGCCGGCAGGACACCGGGCAAGGACCGCGCGACTGGCCTCTGGCGACGAGCCTACATCGCCTGGCGCAGGCGCTCGCGCACCAGGCCGATATGGGTGCGCAGGGCATACAGTTCGTCGGTGTAGGACAGCGGCACGCGGATGCGCTCGGCTTTCGCCTCGAGCCGATCCAGCGCGGCCATCAGCTCCCTGGGCGGCGAAGTCTTGTCCGCCAGTTCCTGCTCGATGCCGCGCAGCACGCGGTACCAGCGGAAAATGCGCGAACGCACCCGGAACGCGTACAGCGGCGGCACGATGCGGCTGAGCGGAATCAACAGCGCGATGATCGACAGCAGCGCCACCCACATGCGGTCGATCAGGTTGGCGAGCCAGAACGGCAGGTAGCGCTGCAGCAGCGGCGGGCCGTTGCGATAGTAGCGCTCCGCTTCGCGCGCCAGCGGCAATTCCGATTCGCGCGCGCTGGGGAACTGGCGCGCGCGCGCAAACCAGCCGGGCTCGCCGTGAATGCGATGCGCCGCCTGGACGAACAGCTGCACCAGCGCCGGATGCGTGTCGTCGCGCGCCACCAGCATCGTGGTCGGCGCCACCAGCGGCACGTCGCGCGGCGGCGAGTCGCTGGCGAAGTCGACGATACCGCGCGGCAGCGTCACGGTACTCAGATAGGGAAAGCGGCGCGAGTAGGCTTCGGCGTGCTCGAACGCGTACAGCGCGATACCGGGCTCGCGCAGCAGGACCTGAACCGCCGCGCCCTCAGGCGCAGACACCAGGACCAGAGCGTCGAGCGATCCGTCGAGAAAGGCAGCCACGCCCGGGCCCTGCTCCTGGCGATCGAGCTTGACACTGTCGCGCGCGATGCCGTTCGCCTCCAACAGCCGCAGCAGGAGGGGCGTGGGACCGCTGCCGCGGGCACCCGTGTTGACGCGCCAGTCGCGCAGCGGTAGCAGGCTGGTGAGCTTGCCCCCCGGCAGTTTCTTCGCCGCCTCGGCGCGGTAGAAGATCCAGACGGGCTCGTAGAACAGGGCGCCGAGCGAAACCAGCGAGAGACCGCCTTTGGCCTCTTCCGCGGCCAGCACGGTTTCGCTCGTGCCGCCGCGCATGAAGCCGAAGTCGACGTCGTGCCTGGCGTCGCGCAGCAGGCGACGATTGGCGGTGGAGCCTTCGGTCGCGCGCAGCACCACTTCGATGCCGTGGCGTTTCAGTTCTTCCTGGTAGCGCTTGCCGAAGGCTTCGAAATCGCTGAAGGCAGGGCCGGTTGCCAGCACCACGCGCTTGGGCGGTGCCGGTTTGAGGAGAAAATACGCCCCGACCAGCAGGACCAGCGCAATGAGCACGAACGGCCCCGCCGTGACGAGCAGGTCACGGGCCGAGAGCAGCGTGACGCGCAGCAGCCGGGGCACGCCGCCGGGTCAGTCCCGGGTGCGGATCACCACGGCTTCGATTGCATCGGCCGCGATCACGGCATCGAAGAACTCGCGGCCGCTGATTGCGCCGAGGTGCACCAGCCGTGCGCTCACCGCGCGCACCATGCCGGTCATTTCCTGCCCGGAGCGCAGGCGCACGGTGACACGCTTGTTGATCTGCCCCATCAGCACCGATTCGAACGTGTCGCCCCCGACGATGCGCAGCTCGGCGGCCAGGACGGGGTTTGCCGCCAGCAGGGCGGCGGCGACCAGGGATATGAGTGCATTTCGCATCGGCTCTCCCATGAATGGATGCGGCGATGATGGATGAAGCTGCGGCCGGGCGTCAACGCCCGGCTATACTGCCCGCGTGAGCCCTTCGTCCCCGCGCCTGATCGTGCCGCAAAGCGAGATCCGCATCACGGCCGTGCGCGCGACGGGTGCGGGCGGGCAGAATGTCAACAAGGTGGCGAACGCGGTGCACCTGCGCTTCGACATCGGCGCCTCGTCGCTGCCGGACGCGGTCAAGACGCGGCTCCTGGGGCTGCGTGACCAGCGCATCACGCGGGACGGCGTGATCGTGATCAAGGCGCAGCAGCACCGCAGCCTGGAACTGAATCGCGCCGAGGCAATCCAACGTCTGCACGTGCTGGTCAACCGGGCTGCGACCCCGCGCCGGCCGCGCCGGCCGACCCGGCCCACACAGGCATCGAAGCGCAGGCGTATCCAGAGTAAGATAAGACGCGGTAGGATCAAAGCCCTGCGGGGCAAGCCGCCAGCGGAACAATGATGACGAACCTGAATCCCCTCAAGTACTGCTACCACGGCCAGCACTCCAAGCCGCGTTCCAGCTTCAGAACGCTTCCGGGAGGCAACCGCAAGCGGGAAGTGTGCGCGGAGTGCTACGACAAGATCATGACCGACCGCAGGCTCAAGCGCCTGGCGCTGTCGGGCGGGGAACTGCCGAAGTAGCTAGCGTTCTTCCGTGCGCCGCAGGTCCGGCAGGGGCAGTCCGTCGGGCAGTTCTTCGCGCACCGCAGAAACGGCCTTGTCGGCTTGCGCCTGGGGAGGTCTGGAGCCGTTCTTCGGCCGCCCGGGCCGGTAAGCGCTGGTGTAGAGCTTGAGCGGCGGCACCGGCGGCGGATTTTCCAGAAACAGGCAATCGGATTCCGACGGCATGCTGGCCAGCGCTCCGATGCGCTTGCCGCCGACGAACACCGTGTAACGCAACATGTGAGTCGAATGCGGGATCGGGCGCGCGATGATCTCGTACTTGCCGACCATGAAACGCAATTGCCCGCTGACTGGAATGCTCATGGATGTCCTTTATCTCAGGCGCCGTGGCCGTTCCAGGTCGCCCAGTATTCCTCGCCGCGCAATTCGACGCGCATGGCGAGCACGGTTTCAGCATCCGCGCCGTCGACGCTGAGCGCCTTTTCCTCCGGCAGCCAGCCTTCGAGACGCGTTCCGTAGACCAGCAAACCTTCCGCCGCGCCGTGTTCGCAGGCGAGCTGGCAATGCGCCAGCCGCTCCCGTCCGCCGGGCTTGTCCGACCACGGGCGCGAGCCATTCACGTTGGGCGCCCAGAGCAGGCAGCTGCTGGCGCTACCCGACCTTTGCACGTCGTCGGCCCAGATTGCGACCACCACGGTGCCCTCTGGCGGGCGCAGACCGCTGCGGCTCCAATTGCGGCTCTGCAGGCTGACGCCGCGCAATTCAAACGCCTTGCTGCGAGCGACCAGGTGTTGCAGGCCGCCCCGGCGCCTCGGGCGCCGCACCACGGCACGACCTCCGGGTCGCTGCCCGAGCAGCTCGGCGCACAGCGTCGCGAGCTCGGTCTCGCGCAACCGCTCGGCGTTGACGCGCAACTGGCGCAGCTCCAGCGTGGTCAATGCGCTGATGCGTTCCCGGGTCCATCGTGCGGCCCGGCCGCGCCCCGGAACATGCATGGCTAATAGCGCCTGCCGGAATTGAACTCGACCTTCAGGCGTGCAACCTGGCGCCGCATGGCGTCGATGTCGGCGCGCGCCTGCTCGGCCTCGCGCATCAGCTCCTGGTCGGCGGTATCGCCGGCTGCCGCCTGGCGCGAGATCTGCGCCTGGAGCACCTGATAGCGCGTTGCCGCTGCGTTCCATCGCTGCACCAGCAATTGCTCCTGCTCCCGCCACGCTCTGCGCTTGTCCATCGCTGGTTCCTGGTAAGAAAACAAAAAAGCCCGGAACACCGGGCTTTTCAGGTGATGCCGCCGCGCTCATGGGCCGGCCGGATGTCGGTTCTCTGTGCGAGCTGTCTGTGGCGACAGTATACCGCGGCAGGCGGCCAGCGTCCATGAAACCCTGCAGGACAGGCTCACGCCGTCGGCCGCTGGCCGCCGGGCGACGGGTAGGCGTCCCGCAAGGCTCGTTTGAGGACTTTGCCGATCGCGCTGCGTGGCAGGCTTGCGACGAATTGCAGCCCGGCGAGCCGCTGGATCCGGTTGACGCGCGCATTGGTCCATTCGAGCAGCGCCGGCGCGCTCGTGACGGCGCCGGACTTCAGCACCACGAAGGCGACCGGGGTCTCGCCCCACATTTCCGAGGGCACGCCGACCACCGCGACGTCGGCGACGTCCGCATGACCGCGCATCACCACCTCCAGGTCGCTCGGATAGATGTTGTAGCCCCCCGAAATGATCATGTCCTTCTTGCGGTCGAGCAGCATGAGAAAGCCGTCGGCGTCGAAACGACCGAGGTCTCCGGTGCGGATGAACCGCAGGCCATCCGGCGAGGTCCATTCGGCCTCGCGCGTTTTCTCCGGCTGCCTGTGGTAGCCGTTCATCATGATCGGCGATCGACCCACCACCTCGCCCATTTCGCCCGGGGCGACTTCGCAGCCCTGGTCGTCGATCAGGCGGATGTCGTGGCCCTCGGCCGGCCGGCCCACGGTGTGCAGCTTCGCGCGCTGCTCGTGGGCCACCAGGATGCAGGTGCCGCCGCCCTCGGTCATGCCGTAGAACTCGACCAGGCCGCCGGGCCAGCGCGCGAGGATGTCCGCCTTCAGCTCGGCGCGAAACGGCGCACTGGTACAGAACTTGTAGCGGAAACTCGACAGCTCGTAGCGGTCGAATTCGGGCAGCGCCATGATGCGCTGGTACTGCACCGGCACGAGCATGGTGTGCGTGGCGCGGTGCCTGGCGGCGAGCGCGAGGTAGCCGGCGGCATCGAACTTGCCCATCAGCACCGCGGTGCCGCCGCAACCGAGCGTGGGAAAGAAACAAACCAGCGTGGTGTTGGAATAGAGCGGCGTCGCCAGCAGCGTCACCGTGTCCGCGCTGTAGCCGTAGATCGAGGCGCGCTGCACGTGGCCCCAGCGCATCGCGTGCGATTGCACGATGCCCTTGGGCACGCCGGTTGTACCGGAGGAATAGATGAGGTTGAAAGCCCACTGCGGTTGCACCGTCACTGGCGCAGGCGCGGTTCCGGGGGGCGCGAGCCATGCGGTGAACGCCTCGCCCGCCGCGCAATCGTCCAGCGCAATGCGCCGTGCCGTCATGCGCTCTGCCACCGGCTCCAGCGCACGCGCAGTGGGCGCGTCCAGAAAAAGCTGCCTGGCGCCGGCGTCGGCCGCCATGGCGGCAATCTCCTGTGCGGTGCCGGAGGGCGCCAGCGGCGCGACCGCGACGCCCGCGCGCAAGGCGCCAAGGAACACCGCCGCGTAGTCGAGGGAGGTGCCGGCGCAGATCGAAATCGCGTCCTGCGGCGCGATGCCATCGCGCTGCAGCGCGGCGGCCACGCGGTCCATCAGGGCATCGAGTTCGGCGTAGTCGAGCGCGCGCCCGTCCTGCACCAGCGCCAGATGCCGCGGCTGGCGTTGCGCGTGGCCGCGAATCAGCTCGGACAGCGTGCGCAAGTCGGGCTCGGTCGGCGCCGCAGGATTTGCTTCTTTCATCGATCGATCTCACTTTATCATCCGCGGACCGGGTTTGCCTGCCCCGGGAGAAAGTCGGAGAAGCCATGAGCTGCGAATGTTTCGAAATTTCGCTCGAGGCTGCGGTCGCGCAGCTGCGTCCGTCGCGCCCGGAGCGGCGCAATGCCATGACGCTCGCGTCGGACCTGCCCGCGAGATGACCACCACTTACCCGATCAGCCGCTGGCAGATCGGTGCCGTGCGCATCACGCGCGTGGTGGAAATAGAAGGCCCGTCGCCGGGGACGTTTCTGTTCGCCGAGGCGACCCCGGAACGCCTGCTGCAGCAGAGCTGGCTGAAGCCGCACTTTCTCACCGCCGACGGACGCACCATCGGCGCGATCCACGCGTTCATCATCGAATCGGAGGGTTGCAGGATCGTGGTGGATACCTGCATCGGCAACGACAAGCCGCGTAGCGTCGCGAACTGGAACCTGCGCCAGGGGCGGTTTCTCGAAGACCTGGCGGCGGCGGGCTTTCCGCGAGAAAGCGTCGACACGGTGCTGTGCACGCACTTGCACGTCGACCATGTAGGCTGGAACACGATGCTGGCGAACGGCCGCTGGGTGCCGACGTTTCCCAGGGCGCGCTACCTGTTCGGCAGGACGGAATGGGAGCACTGGTCGCAGGAACCACCGGGCCCCGACCGCCAGGCGCGCGACGACTCGGTGCGCCCGGTGCTCGACGCGGGACTGGCTGAACTGGTCGCGACGGACCACCGCATTACCGCGGAGGTGCGTCTCGAATCCACGCCGGGCCACACGCCGGGACATGTCAGCGTGCGCGTCGTCTCGCGCGGCGAGCGGGCCATCATCACGGGCGACCTGATGCACCACCCGGTGCAATGCGCCGAACCCGATTGGGCGAACCGCTTCGACGTCGATGCAGCGGCTGCGCGCCGCACGCGGCGCGCGTTCCTGGAGCAGCATGCCGACCGGCCGGTGTTGGTGCTGGGCACGCATTTCGCGACACCGACCGCGGGTCGCATCGTGCGCGACGGCAAGGCGTGGCGCTTCGCCGTCTGAAGCCGGCCCCTCAGGAGCCCGGGCGCGGCTTCGACTCGATCAGCTTCACCAGCGCAAGCAGCGCGCGATTGGACGGGACCGCCAAACCGAGTGCGTCCCCCTGACTCACCAGATAGCCGTTGAGATGGTCGATCTCGGTCGCGCGGCCCCGCGCCAGGTCCTGCGCCGTGGATGAATACTGCTTCGGCATTGCCTCGGCAATGCGGTAGACCCTGGCGAGCAGATCCTCGGGCAACCGGACGCCGCGCGCTGCGGCGACGGCGAGCGCCTCGCTGACCACGTCACGCATCACTTCACGCACGCCGCTGCCGCCGATAGCGGCGCCGTAGGGCAGTTGCGTGATCGCGGAAATGGCGTTGTAGGCACAGTTCACCACCAGCTTGGTCCACAACTCGCCCACGACGTTGGCGGAAATCTCGACCGGAACGCCGGCCTGCGAAAACCAGCGTTGCACGTTTTGCAGCGACTCCATGACCGGTGCCGGCACCGGGTTGTCGGGGGCGCCGATCACCAGGTCGCCACGGCCGTGGTGCCTGAGATGTCCCGGTCCGGCCATTTCGGTCGCCACATAGACCACCGCGGGAATCACGGGCCGCGACACCACTGCCTGGATGCGCTCGATGTTGTCGACGCCGTTCTGCAGGCTCAGCACGATGCTGGCGGCGTCGAGCCATGGCGCGACCTGGGCCGCCGCCGTGCCGGTGTCGGTCGACTTGACGCAGAACAGCAGCAGCCGCGCCCCGCGCGCCGCCGCCGGATCGGTGCTCGCGGCGAGCCTGACGTGCTCGTCGAAGGCAAGCCCTTCGAAACGCAGGCCATTATTGCGGATCGCATCGACGTGGAGCGGGCGGCCGATCAGGGTCACCTCGTGTCCCGCGCGCGCCAGCATGCCGCCGAAGAAGCAACCGACGGCGCCGGCGCCCAGCACCGCCACCTGGATTGGCTCGTCCGTCATGGTCCGCCCTCGCATCCCGAGCGCGTGCCCGCGCTCACACCAGCAGCATGCCGCCGTCGAGCAGGAGGGACTGGCCGGTCATCCCGTCCGACTCCGACGCCCCGAGGTACACCGCCAGGTCGGCGATCTCCGCAGGTTTCAGGAAACGCCTCAGCGGCACGCGCGCGAGCGCAGCATCCTTCACCTTGTCGAAGGGCACGCCGAGGATCTCGCCGTGCGCGCGGAACTCCTCGAGCATGTCGGTTTCGACGAATCCCGGGCAGATGGCGTTGACGTTGATGCCATGCGGCCCCATTTCGAGGCCGGCGCAGCGCGTCAGTCCGATCAGCGCATGCTTGGAAGCGTTGTAGGCGCTCTGGTTGATCGAGCCCCACTTGCCGGCGGTGGATGCGATGTTGATCACCTTGCCGCGCCCGCGCGCCTGCATGTGCCGCAGGACCAGTTGCATGACGTGAAAGGCGCCGTAGAGGTTCACCTGCATCACGCGGTCGAAGTCCTCGGGGGCGTAATCGACCAGCCGCGCGGCCTTGTAGACGCCCGCATTGTTGACCAGCACGTCGACATGGCCGAGCTTCCCGACGGCCGCGTCGACCAGCGCAAGCACGGCTGCGCGATCGCTCACGTCGGCGAGGTACAGCCCAACGCTCCCGCCGTGCGCCTGCGCCAGCGCGCAGGTTTCTTCCAGCTTGGCGCGATTGGTCGCCGTGAGCAGCAGGTCGGCGCCTTCCTGTGCGTAGCGCAAGGCGATTGCTCGGCCGATACCCCGGCTTGCGCCGGTGACCAGTGCGGTGCGCCCGCTCAGGCGGCCGGGACGGGATAGGTTGGCCATTCGATCTCCGATGAAAGTTCGACCAGTACGTGAAGTCCGGAGTCTGATTTCATGATTATTAGAGAAATATTCACGCTCCGGTTCGCCTACCTCGCAGCGTTCGTGGAGGAATTGGCAGCAGCGGACAGGTCAGCGCGGCCGGGGGAGACAAACCGCACAGCCTTGCCGCGCCGGCGGTGGCAAGAATTTCACCGGGCGATTTCCACCCCGAATTGATGTCGAGCAAGGAATTTTTTCACTTTCGAGC
>SCUH01000351.1 GCA_004298295.1 Betaproteobacteria bacterium
GCGCACGAGCGCCGCAGTTTCGGCAAGGCCCTGATCGAGCATCAGGCGGTGAATTTCCGTCTCGCCGACATGGCCACCCGGATCGAGGCCGGGCGGCAGCTCTACCTGCACGCGGCGCGCCTGCGCGATGCCGGCGCGCCCTGCCTCAAGGAAGCCTCGATGGCGAAACTGTTCGCCTCCGAAATGGCCGAAAAGGTATGCTCGGACGCGATCCAGATTCACGGCGGCTACGGCTATGTCGCGGACTTCCCGGTCGAGCGCATCTGGCGCGATGTGCGCGTGACCCAGATCTACGAGGGCGCGAGCGACATCCAGCGACTGGTGATCGGGCGCGCTCTCGCGGGGGGATAGACCGATGGCGCTGAAAAAAGGCTTCAAGCAGCTGCTCGCCGAGGCCGGCGAGAAAACCCGCGGCATCACGGCCGAGGCGGCACAGGCGCGCCTCGGGGAGGCCGACACGGTGTTCGTCGACATCCGCGACGTGCGCGAACTCGAGCGCGAGGGCATCATCCCCGGCGCCTTCCACGCGCCGCGCGGCATGCTCGAATTCTGGGTCGATCCCGAGAGCCCGTATTACAAGCCCGTGTTCACGCCCGACAGGCACTACATCCTGTATTGCGCCGCCGACTGGCGCGGCGTGCTCGCCGCCGCGACCCTGGAAGAGATGGGATTCCCCAACGTGCAGCATCTCGAGGGCGGCTTCGCCGAATGGAAGAAGGCCGGGCGGCCGACCGCGCCGCGCCCGCACCACGAGAAAAAGGGCTGACGTGCTCAAGGTCGAGAAACGCGGCCGCGTCGCCGTCGTCACGCTCAACCGCCCCGAGATCCGCAACGCCTTCGACGAAGCGCTCATCGCGGAGCTGAAGCGCGCCATGCGGGCGCTGGATGCCGACGACGGCGTGCGCGCGGTGGTGCTCGCCGGCGCCGGGCCGGCGTTCTGCGCCGGCGCCGATCTGAACTGGATGCGGCGCATGGCGGGCTACTCCTACGAACAGAATTTCGCCGACGCCGAGGCGCTGGCCGAAATGCTGCAGACGATCGATCGCATGCGCAAGCCCACCATCGCGCGGGTGCACGGTGCGGCCTTTGCCGGCGGCGTCGGCCTGGTGGCGGCGTGCGACATCGCGATCGGCGCGCCCGAGGCGAAATTCTGCCTCTCGGAGGCCAAGCTCGGCCTGTCGCCCGCAACCATCAGCCCGTACGTGGTGCGCGCCATGGGCGAGCGCATGGCGCGGCGCTACTTTCTCAGCGCCGAGGTGTTCGACGCCGACGAAGCCTACCGCATCGGGCTCTTGCAGGCGCGCGTTCCAGCGCAGGATCTCGATACCGCCATCGAGGCGCTCACCGGCCACCTGAGCGCGGGCGGGCCGGCTGCGCTCGCCAAGATCAAGGACCTGATCCGCGCCGTCACCTCGGGCGCGGTCGACGCAACCCTGGTGAAGGACACGGCGCGGCGCATCGCCGAGATCCGGGTATCGGCGGAAGGCCGCGAAGGCATCGCCGCCTTCCTCGAGAAACGCAAGCCGGCCTGGACCCTGGGAGGCGACGCATGAGACTCCCGCAGCGCGTGCGCATCGTGGAAGTCGGGCCGCGCGACGGCCTGCAGAACGAAAAGCGCGAGGTGCCCACCGCGGTGAAGCTCGAACTGATCGAGCGCCTGGCCGACGCGGGCCTGCCGGCGGTCGAGGCGACCGCGTTCGTCTCGCCCAAGTGGGTGCCGCAGATGGCCGATCACACCGAGGTGCTGGAGCGCATCCGCCGCAGGCCCGGCGTCGCCTACCCGGTGCTGACGCCGAACCTGAAGGGCTTCGAGGCGGCGCGGGCGGCCGGGGCGACGGAGGTCGCGATCTTCGGCGCCGCTTCCGAGGCGTTCTCGAAACGCAACATCAACTGTTCGATCGCCGAGTCGCTCGAGCGCTTCCGGCCGGTGGCGGACGCGGCGCGCGAGGCGAACATCACGCTGCGGGGTTACATCTCCTGCGTCGTCGGCTGTCCCTACGAAGGCGAAGTGAAACCGCAGCAGGTGGCCGAGGTCGCCGCGGCGCTCTACGCCATGGGCTGCTACGAAGTTTCGCTCGGCGACACCATCGGCGTCGGCACGCCGGCGAAAATTCAGGCCATGATCGAGGCCTGCGCGGAACGCGTGCCGATCGAGAAGCTGGCCGGGCATTACCACGACACCTACGGCCAGGCGCTTGCCAACATCTACGCCTCGCTCGAACTCGGCGTCGCCACTTTCGATGCGTCGGTTGCCGGGCTCGGCGGCTGCCCCTATGCCGCGGGCGCTTCGGGCAACGTCGCTACCGAAGACGTGGTGTACCTGCTGAACGGCCTGGGCATCGAATCGGGCATCGACCTCGAGCGCGTGGTCGCAATCGGGCAATGGATCTGCGGTGTGCTCGGACGCGAGCCTTCGACCAAGGCGGGGCGCGCGATCGCGGCAAAGACAGTAAAGGCGGGCGCCTGATCGCGTCGCCCTGCAACAAGGTCTGCGTGATGGACGCGAAAAGCGGTCTGTGCCGCGGCTGCTACCGCACGCTCGATGAAATCGCGCGCTGGGCGGACATGAGCGAACCGGAACGCGCACGCGTCATCGTGGAACTTCCCGCGCGCAGCGCATTACAAACGTCTCGAACATGAGAATGCCGATCCAGGCGATCCTTGCGCTCGCGGCAGCCCTGCCGGCCTTGCCGGTCGCCGCCCAGACCGTCCGGTCCGAGGAGCACGCCTTCCGCGTCGTCGAAATCGTGCGCGGCCTCGAGCAACCCTGGTCGCTCGCTTTTCTCCCCGACGGCCGCCTGCTGGTCACCGAAAAAGCGGGCCGGCTGCGGATCGTCAAGGACGGCCGGCTCGAGCCGCAGCCTGTGGCAGGCTTGCCGGAGGTCACGGTGCACGGCCAGGGCGGACTGCTGGACGTGGCACTGCATCCCCGCTTTGCCGAGAATTCCCTCGTCTACTTCACGTACGCCGCGCGCGGTGCCGACGGCGTCGGCACCGAAGTGGCGCGCGGGCGCCTGGCCGGCAATCGACTGGAAAACGTGCAGGTGATCTTCCGCCAGAGCCCCAAGGGCAGCCGTGGGCAGCACTTCGGCTCGCGCCTGGTGTTCGATCGCGCGGGTCTGCTCTACATCACGCTCGGCGACCGCGGCGAGATGAATCGCGCGCAGAAACCCGACGATCACGCCGGGTCGGTCATCCGCCTGCACGACGACGGCCGCGTGCCGAAGGACAACCCGTTCGTCGGCAAGCCGGGCTGGAAACCCGAGAAGTACACGCTCGGCCACCGCAACCAGCAGGGCGCGGCGCTGCATCCGGTGAGCGGCGCGCTCTGGACCCACGAGCACGGCCCGCAGGGCGGCGACGAAGTGAACATCATCCGCGCCGGCGCGAATTACGGCTGGCCGGTGATCACCTACGGTGCGAATTACGGCACCGGCACGCGCATCGGCGAAGGCACCGCCAAGCCCGGCATGGCGCAGCCGATCCACACCTGGGTGCCGTCGATCGCGCCTTCGGGCATGGCGTTCTACAGCGGGGACAGGTTTCCGAAGTGGCGCGGCGACCTGTTCGTCGGCGCGCTCAAGGACCAGATGCTGGTGCGCCTCAAGCTCGACGGCGACAAAGTGGTGCACGAGGAGCGGCTGCTGAAGGGCGCCCTCGGCCGCATCCGCGACGTGCGCGCCGGGCCCGATGGCTTTCTCTATTTGCTGAACGACGAATCCCGCGCGGTGCTGGTGCGTCTGGAGCCGGCCGCCGGCGGCTAGCGCTGCGCCCAAGCTAGAATCCACCCATGGCCTACGAAGACATCCTGTACGAGGAGAAAGACGGCGTCGCCACGATCACCATCAACCGCCCGGCGGCGTACAACGCGTTTCGCGCCCGGACCTGCGAGGAGCTGATCGAGGCCTTCAAGCAGGCCGACGCCAGCCGCGCGGTCGGCGTCGTGGTGCTGACCGGCGCGGGCGACAAGGCGTTTTGCACCGGCGGCGACCAGTCCTCGCACGACGGCGGCTACGGCGGGCGCGGCACGATCGGCCTGCCGATCGAGGAACTGCAGAGCGTGATCCGCGACATCAACAAGCCGGTCATCGCGCGC
>SCUH01000035.1 GCA_004298295.1 Betaproteobacteria bacterium
CAACCGCGGCCTGCGCTCGTCGTTCATCGTGCGCAAGATCTCCTCGGGCGAGGGCGTCGAGCGCACCTTCCAGACCCATTCGCCGCTCATCGCCTCGATCGAGGTGAAACGCAAGGGCGACGTGCGCCGCGCCAAGCTCTACTACCTGCGCGAGCGCTCCGGCAAGTCGGCGCGCATCCGCGAGCGCATGGGCGGCGGCGAGAGCGAAGCCCCGGGCGGCGGCGAGTAACTGCGCCGCGCTGCGGCGCCTATAATCCGGCGATGCGCAGGGAACCCGCAGCGATCAGTCCGATCGCCGAGATCATCGACGAGATCCGCGCCGGCCGGATCGTCGTCCTGGTGGACGACGAGGATCGCGAGAACGAGGGCGACCTGGTCTTCGCCGCCGACTTCGTCACCCCGGAAAAGGTCAACTTCCTCGCCACGCACGGCCGCGGGCTGATCTGCATGCCGGTGACGGAGGAGCACGCGGCGCGCCTCGGCCTGCGGCCGATGGTGAGCCAGAACCGCTCGCGTCACGGCACCAATTTCACCGTCTCGATCGAGGCGGCCGAGGGCATCGCCACCGGCATCTCGGCGCACGATCGCGCGCTCACCATCAAGGTCGCCGCGGCGCGCGACGCCGTCCCCGCCGACCTGGTGCAGCCCGGCCACGTCTTCCCGCTCATCGCGCAGCCCGGCGGCGTGCTGGTGCGCGCCGGGCACACCGAGGCCTGCTGCGACCTGGCGCGGCTCGCGGGCCTCGCGCCGGCGGCGGTGCTGTGCGAGATCATGAAGGACGACGGCAGCATGGCGCGGCTGCCCGACCTGTTGCAGTTTTCCGCGCAGCACGGCCTCAAGATCGGCACCATCGCCGACCTGATCCATTACCGCAACGCCAACGAGTCGCTGGTGCGCCGGGTCGCCGGGCGCGAATGGCTGACCGCGGCGGGGCCGTTCCGCATGATCGCCTACCGCGATCTGCCGGCGGGCGGCACCCACCTCGCGCTGACGCGGGGCGAGATCGCGGCCGCGCGCGAGACGCTGGTACGCGTGCACGAGCCGCTTTCGATCCTCGACCTGCTCGACGCCGGTCCGGGCACGCACTCCTGGAGCATTCCCGAATCGCTCGCCGCCATCGCGCAGGAAGGCTGCGGCGTCATCGTGCTGCTGAACTGCGCGCAGTCCGACGATGCGCTCGAGGCGCGGCTGCTCGATCCGGCGCGCGAGGCCGAGAAGCACGCCGGGCGCAGCTACGATCTGCGCACCTACGGCATCGGCGCCCAGATCCTGCGCGACCTGGGCGTCGGACGGATGCGCCTGATGGCGGCGCCGCGCAAGATGCCGAGCATGGCCGGGTTCGGCCTCGAGGTTTCGGGCTATCTCGAGCGGGCGGCGCGGTGAGCGGCCTGCGCCTGGGCGTGGTGCACTCGCGCTTCAACGAGGCGATCTGCGCCGTGCTGCTCGAATCGGCGCGCGGCGAGATCGCGCGCGCGGGCGCGCAGGCGGACTTCTTCGCCGTGCCGGGGGCGCTCGAGATTCCGCTCGCCCTGCAATGGCTGGCGCAATCCGGCCGCTTCGACGCGCTGGTGGCGATCGGCGCGGTGATCCGCGGCGAGACGCACCACTTCGAGGTGGTGGCGAACGAATCGGCGCGCGGCGTCATGGACGTGGCGCTCGAGTGCGGCGTGCCGGTCGCGAACGCCATCCTCACCACGGAGGACGAGGCGCAGGCGCTGGCGCGCAGGGACAAGGGCGCTGAAGCGGTGCGCGTCGCGCTCGAAATGGCGCGTCTGAAGCGCGGCCTGGCGGCGCAATGGCGCTGAGGACGCCGCGCCGCCGCGCGCGCGAGGTCGCGCTGCAGGCGCTGTACGCCTGGCAGGTCGCGGGCGGCGACGCGATGGCCGAGGCTCGCGCGCTCGAGGGCTGGGAACGCTGCGATCAGGAACTGGCGGCGGCGCTGGTGCGCGGCGTGGTCGCCGGCGCGGCGGGGCTCGAGCAGCGCATCACGCCGTTCATCGACCGCAAGTTCAGCGCGCTGTCGCCGGTCGAGCGCGCGATCCTGTGCATCGGCACTTACGAGCTGGCGGAGCGGCGCGAAACGCCCTTTCGCGTCGTGCTCAACGAGGCCATCGAGCTGGGGAAGTCCTTCGGCGGCACCGACGGCTACAAGTACATCAACGGCGTGCTCGAGAAGCTGGCCGGGGTGCTGCGCGGCGAGGAGTTCGCGCGCGCCCGCAAGACGGCCTAGCCGCGCCGCGCGATCGGGCGTTGTCTCCCGCATCGGCGTGCCCTCCGAGTTCGAGATCATCCGCAGGTTCTTCGACCGTCCCGCGGCGAGCGCGCTGCTCGGCGTGGGCGACGACGCGGCGCTGCTGGCTGCGCGCCCGGGCACGCAGCTCGCGGTGTCGACCGACCTGCTGCTCGAGGGACGCCATTTCCGCGCCGGCGCCGATCCGCGCAAGCTCGGGCACAAGGCGCTCGCCGTGAATCTCTCCGACATGGCGGCGATGGGCGCCACGCCGCGCTGGGCGACGCTCGCCATCGCCCTGCCCGCCGCCGACGAGGTGTGGCTGGCGGCGTTTGCCGAGGGCCTGTTCGCGCTCGCCGCGCGCTACGGTACCGAGCTGGTCGGCGGCGACACGACGCGCGGCCCGCTCGCCATCTGCATCACGATCCTGGGCGAAGTGCCGGCGGGAGCGGCATTGCTGCGCTCGGGCGCGCGTTGCGGCGACGATCTCTGGGTCTCGGGCGAGCTGGGCGGCGCGGCGCTGGCGCTCGTGCATCCCGAAATCGCCGCGGCCGCCGCGCGGCTCGATCAGCCCGAGCCGCGCGTGGCGCTGGGCGAGCGCCTGCGCGGCGTGGCGAGCGCGGCGATCGACGTCTCGGACGGCTTTGCGCAGGATCTCGGCCACATCCTCGAGCGCTCGGCGTGCGGCGCGCGCGTCGACTACGAGCGGCTGCCGCGCGCGGCGGCATTCGCTGGGCTCGCCGATGCGACGCTGGAGCGCGATTGCGTGCTGGGCGGCGGCGACGATTACGAACTGCTCTTCACCGCGCCGCCCTCCGCGCGCGGCGCGATCGAGACGCTCGGGCGCGATCTGGGGCTCGCGTTGACGCGCGTCGGCAGCATCGTGCCCGGCGAGGCGACGCTGGACCTGCGCGATGCGGCGGGGCGGACGATGGCGCCCGCGCGCGGTTTCGATCATTTTGCGTCGTGATCACGCGCCATCCCGGCTTCGCCTTCGTCTACGCGCACCCGGCGCATTTCGTCGCGCTCGGCTTCGGCGCCGGCGCCTCGCGCTTCGCGCCCGGCACCGTGGGCACGCTGCTCGCGTTTCCGCTGTGGTGGCTGATCGGCCCCGGCTATTCCAGCCTGGAGATCCTCGCCATCGTCGTGCTGCTGTTCGGTATCGGCGTCTGGGCCTGCGAACTCACCGGGCAGCATCTGGGCATGCAGGACCATGGCGCGATGTGCTGGGATGAAGTGGTGGCGTTCCTCGGCGTGCTCGCCGTGGTGCCGGACGATCCCGCGTGGCAGCTGGCGGCATTCTTCGTCTTCCGGGCCTTCGACGTCGTCAAGCCGCCGCCGATCCGCGAATTCGAGCGTCGCGTGAAAGGCGGCCTCGGCGTCATGCTGGACGACGTCCTGGCGGCGGGCTACACGCTCGTGCTGCTGGCGATTGCGAAGCGGGTGCTGCTGTGATGCATGAACTCGCCGTACGTCTCGGGCAGCGGCTGAAGGCCGCCGACGCCCTGCTGGTGACGGCCGAATCCTGCACCGGGGGCTGGGTGGCGCAGGCCGTGACCTCCGTATCCGGCGCCTCGGCCTGGTTCGAGCGCGGCTTCGTCACCTACTCCAATGCGGCCAAAGTGGAACTCCTCGGGGTGCCGAGCGCGACGCTCGAGCGGCACGGCGCGGTGAGCGAAGAAACGGCGCGTGAAATGGCGCTTGGCGCGCTGCGCTGCAGCCGCGGCCATGTGGCGGTCGCGGTCACCGGCGTGGCCGGTCCAACCGGGGGCACCGAAGCCAAGCCCGTGGGGCTGGTGTGCTTTGCCTGGGCGAGGCGCGGTGAGACAAGGAGCGAGAGCAGGCACTTCGCCGGCGACCGCGAGAGCATTCGCCGGCAGTCGGTCGAGCGCGCACTGCAGGGCGTTCTGGACCTGCTCGCTTCGAATTCGGGGACGGAGTCACGCTGATGGGGGTGAAACTCGCTTTCGCGCTTGAAATCGGACCGTAAAGCGCTCATTCTGGAGACGAGTTACTCTGACCCCGATCATGATGAACGTCCGTCCAGCTGCCGTGGCGGGCATGTTCTACCCGCGCGGTTCCAAGGAACTTGCCGCCGAGGTGGCCGAACTGCTCGATGGCGTCGAGCAGTTCGAGCCGAGGCTCGACTTTCCCAAGGCGGTGATCGTGCCGCACGCGGGCTACGTGTACTCCGGGCCGGTCGCCGCAGCGGCCTACGACGCTCTCGCGCCCGGACGCGGGATCATCCAGCGCGTGGTGATCATGGGCCCCGTGCACCGCGTGCCGGTGCGCGGGCTCGCGCTGCCGGGCAGCGACGCCTTCGAAACGCCGCTCGGCCGCGTGCCGGTCGATACCGCGGCCCTGCAGCTGCTGCAGGGCCTGCCGCAGGTTGTGACGAGCGCTGCGGCGCATGCGCAGGAACATTCGCTGGAAGTGCAACTGCCGTTCCTGCAGCGCGTGCTCGGCAGCTTCGCGCTGGTGCCCTTCGCGGTGGGCGACGCGACCCCCGAGGAAGTCGCCGCGGTCCTCGAGCGGCTCTGGGGCGGACGCGAAACCCTGTTCGTGCTTTCCACCGACCTCTCGCACTATCAGCGCTACGAGGAGGCGAAGTGCATAGACGGCGCCACCGTGGCGCGCATTGCGCAGCTGGCCACCGATCTCGACCATCACGAAGCCTGCGGCGCGACGCCGCTCAACGGGCTGCTCTACGCCGCGAAGCGGCGCGCGCTGAGCATCCGGATGCTCGCGGCGTGCAATTCCGGCGATACCGCCGGCGGCAAGAGCCGCGTGGTCGGGTACGCATCGTTTGCGCTTTACGAGCCGGGAGCGGTGTCGCTCGAGGAGTCCGGTGGGACGCTGGTCGCGCTCGCGCGTGGGGCGATCGCGCACGGCCTCGGCTTTCAGGCCGAGGCCCCGGTTACCGACGCGCAGCCCTGGCTGAAACAGTCGGGCGCGGCCTTTGTGACGCTGATGCTCGACGCCCGGTTGCGCGGCTGCATCGGCAGCCTGTCAGCGGTGCGGCCGCTGGGCGAGGACGTGGCCGAAAATGCGCGGCGCGCGGCGTTCCACGATCCGCGCTTCACGGCGCTGACGCGCGAGGAATGGCCGCGCTGCCGCGTCGAGGTCTCGCTGCTCTCGATGCCGAAGCCGGTGCGCTTTGCCGACGAGTCTGACCTACTGGCGCAGATCCGGCGCGGCGAGGACGGCCTGATCCTCGAGTGCGATGGCAGGCGCGGCACATTCCTGCCGCAGGTGTGGGAGGGATTGCCCGAGCCGCGCGGCTTCCTCGATGCGCTGAAACGCAAGGCCGGCCTGCCGGCCGACACGCGGCTTGCGCGCTGTCGCCTGTGGCGCTACCGCGTCCGGAAGTGGAAAGAACAACCGCTGCCATGATCCCCGAATCGAACTATCCGGGGCGCTGGTGGCACGCGCTGCCCGACGGGCGCATCCAGTGCGACCTGTGCCCGCGCGACTGCCGCCTGCACGAGGGCCAGCGCGGCCTGTGCTTCGTGCGCAAGATGGAAGGCGGCCGCATGGTGCTCACCACCTACGGCCGCTCCTCGGGTTTTTGCGTCGATCCGATCGAGAAAAAGCCCCTCAACCAGTTCTATCCCGGCACGAGCGTGCTCTCATTCGGCACCGCCGGCTGCAATCTCGCCTGCAAGTTCTGCCAGAACTGGGACATCTCCAAGTCGCGCGAGATGGACCGCCTGATGGACGCGGCGACGCCGCAGATGATCGCCGAGGCGGCGCAGCGGCTGGGCTGCAAGTCGGTCGCCTACACCTACAACGATCCGGTGATTTTCGCCGAGTACGCGATGGACGTGGCCGATGCCTGCCGCGCGCGCGGCATCCGGAACGTCGCGGTGAGCGCGGGCTACATGCACGCCGAAGCGCGGCGCGAGTTCTACGCCAAGATGGACGCCGCCAACGTCGATCTGAAGGGTTTCACCGACGAGTTCTACTTCAGGCTCTGCGGCGGGCACCTGCAGCCGGTACTCGAGACGCTCGAGTACCTGGTCAGGGAAACTTCCGTCTGGACCGAGATCACGACCCTGCTGATCCCCGGCCGGAACGATTCGGATGCCGAGATCGAGGCCGAATGCGTCTGGATCGTGCAGCACCTGGGACGCGAGGTGCCGCTGCACTTCTCGGCGTTCCATCCCGACTGGAAGATGCTCGACGTGCCGGCAACCCCGGCGGCGACGCTGACGCGCGCGCGCGGCATCGCGCAGCGCGCCGGGCTGCGCTACGTCTACACCGGCAACGTGCATGACGTGCAGGGCAGCTCGACCTACTGCCCGGGATGCGGCAAGACCGTGATCGAGCGCGACTGGTACGACATTCGCGGCTATCACTTGAACGAAGCCGGCGGCTGCGAGTTCTGCGGCGCGCAGCTCGCCGGGCGCTACCAGAAATTCGGCAAGCCCTTCGGCCAGCGGCGCATTCCCGTACGTCTGAGCGACGCGCGGATGACGGCGTGAGCTGGACGCCCGGGTCGGGCGCCTGGCTCGCGGCGATCTGCACCAGCCGCGCGCTCGCGGCAAGCTGGTTCGTCGCCTACTCTGCGGTGCTGCCGCTGACGCAAGTCGCCTGGCAGCTCTCGGCAACGCAAGCCGGGCTCATCCAGTCGGCGTTCCATCTCGGCTACCTCGTTTCGCTGCTGATCGTCGGCTTCATCACCGACCGTTTCGGTGCCAAGCGCGCCTGGCTTGCCAGCGGCGTGTTCGCCTGGACGAGTCCGTTCGTTTTCGTTCTTTTCGCGGACGGCTTCTGGTCGGCGTTCTGGCTGCACGCATTGACCGGCCTTTGCCAGGGCGGCTCGTACACGCCCGTGCTCGCGCTGATCAACGATCACGTCGAGCGTGCGCGGCGCGCGCGCGCGATGGGTTTTCTCATCGCCGCGTCGAGCGCCGGCTATGCCGTGTGCCTCGGCGTGGCGGGGTTCGCGCTGCAATTCACCGACTGGCGCGGCGCGCTGAGCGCCGTGGCGCTGATGCCGCTCGTGGCCTGGTTCCTCGGGCTGGCCGCGATGCGCGGCACGGCCAACCGGGTGCATCCGCGGCCCGCGGGCGAGCCGGTACTGGCAGCGATTCCGGCGGTGCTGAGAAACCGCAATGGCATGCTTTCGATCTGGGGTTACACCTTCCACAACTGGGAACTGCTCGGGCTGTGGGCGTGGCTGCCGGCGTTTCTCACCGCCGCCGTGATGGCTTCGGGTACGGCGGCGGCCGACGCCGCGGCGCTCGCGCTCGCGCTTTCGGCGCTCACCTACGTGGCGAACATCGGCGGGTCCATCGTGGGCGGCACGATGGCGGACCGCTGGGGGCGCACGCAATCGATCCTGCTGTGGTCCTGCGTCAGCCTCGCGCTTTCGTTTTCGATCGGCTGGCTGATCGCGCTGCCGGTGGCGCTGCTGGTCGCGCTCGCGTGCCTGTACAACTTTGCCGGGATCGCGGATTCGGCGACGCATTCCACGGTG
>SCUH01000352.1 GCA_004298295.1 Betaproteobacteria bacterium
TAGCCGACCGGGCGGCGCAGCTGGATAGAATGCCGCGAGCGCATGCGGCGAATCCACCTGATCGTCAATCCGCGCGCCGGACGCGGCGCCGCGCAGCGCCTCGCCCCCGCGGTGCTCGCGAGGCTGTGCGGCCACGGCCTCGCGTGCGAGGTGCGTGCAACGCGCGCGCCGGGGCACGCGTCGCAGCTGGTGACCGAAGCGCTGCGCGGCGGCGCAGAGTGCGTGGCGTTGCTGGGCGGCGACGGCACGGTGAACGAGGCGGTCAACGGCTACGTCGGCCTCGCGCGCGAGGCCCAGGCGCTCGCCTTCATTCCGGCGGGCACCGGCAACGACTTCGCCAAGATGCTCGGCGCGGACGGCGACTGGCGTACCGCGTGCGACCGCATCGCCGCGGGCGGCACGCGCCGGGTGGATGCCGGACGGTGCAACGGTCGACATTTCGCCAACGGCATCGGCGCCGGATTCGACGCACAGGTGGCGATCGAGGCCAACGCACTCACCTGGCTGCGGGGCAACACCGTATACGGGGTCGCGGTCGCGAGGGCGCTGGCGCTGCGCTACGCCACACCGCTGGCGCGCATTGCGCACGATGGCGGCGTGCTCGAGGGTCGCATTACCATGTTCGCCGCGGCTAACGGCAGCACCTACGGCGGCGCGTTTCGCATCGCCCCCGGTGCCGACGTGGCGGATGGCCTGCTCGAGCTGATGGTCGCCGATCGCCTGTCGCGCGCCGGCATCATCGGGCTCATTCCCCACGTGCTGCGCGGCACCCACGTCGGCCGCCGCGGCGTGACCTTCCTGCGCACGCGGCGCGTGACGGTCGAAACCGAGCAGCCGCTGCCGGTGCATGCCGACGGCGAGATCATCGATCGCGCCGCGACGCGCCTGGAGATCGAAGTGCTGCCCGGTGCGCTGCGTGTCGTCGCTTGAGCGCCCGGCTCAGCCCTTGCGGAAGGACATCAGGATTTTTCCCGCACGGCCGGCACGCGCGGCGTGCGCAACCGCCTGCTTGATGTTTTCGATCGGGTAGACCGCCTCCACGTCCACCTTGAGGGTGCCATCGGCGATCTTTGCCGCGAGCTTGCGATAGAGCGCCGCGATGTCGCCGGGCGGCGTGACCATGAACCAGCGGCGCAACCAGAACCCTCGCAGCGAGATGTCGCGAAACACGGTCTCGCGCGCGTCGATCAGGCACGGCTCGCCGCTCAGCAGGCCATAGTTCACCACCGTGCCACCCTCCTGCAGGCAGCGCGCCAGTCGCTGCGTCGCCGAACCGCCCACGGCATCGATCGCGAGCGGCAATGCACCGTCGCCGACCGCGGCGCGCACGCGCGCATCCAGGTCCGGACCGTCGGTCAGCACGACGTCGCCGCCGTAAGCTCGCAATGGCGCGAGCAATTCGGTGCGGCGCACGATATTCACGCTTTTCACGCCCGCTTCGCGCGCGAGGCGGATCAGGCAATGCCCGACCCCCGAGTTGGCGGCATTCTGGATCACCCAGTGGCCCGGCTTCACGGGCACGAAATCGTGCAGCATCAGGTGCGCGGTCGGCGGGTTGACACGCAGCATGGCCAGCTGCTGCGGATCGACGCCCTCCGGCAATGCGAACACCGCCTTGGCGGGCGCCTTGAAGCGCTCACGCCAGGTTCCGGGTCCGGGTAGCAGCACACGATCGCCGGGCTTCACATGGCTGACGCCGGCGCCGCAGCTGACGACGCGCCCCACACCTTCGGCCCCCGGGACGAGCGGCAGCTTGGGCGGCTCCGCGCCGTACTTGCCCTCGAGATTGAGCACATCCGCCGGATTGATCGGGACGAACTCGGCGTCGACGATCACTTCGCCGAGCGCCGGCTCGCCCGGCTCGGGCTGCTCCACCAGATCAATGACTTCTTGGGGTCGACCGAAATGCGCCAGCTGTGCCACCCGCATGATCAATCTCCGTCCTCGAGTGCAGCGAGTTCCTCTGCGACCGAAAGGCCTGCCGGAAACGGCAGCTTGGCCCGACGGTACCAGTAGCGCGCGTTGTCCAGGTCGCCCTCGATGCGGTGACACAGCGCGTGAATACGGCAGGCGAGAGGGTCTTGCAGCGCCTGGACGATCTGGTGGGCCGCCTGCCACTCCCCGTCGCGCAGCCGGGCGATCGCCGCGCGGTGTTCGCGCTGCAGCGGCGAATCCATGACCTCAGGCGAGGCGGCGCGTCCGGTACTGATTGGCGACGAGCAGCGCGAGCACGCACGAGGCGATGCGGCTCTCGACCGAATCGCCGCGGTTGGCGAGCACGATCGGCACGCGCGCGCCGAGCACGACGCCGCCGGAGATCGCATCCGACAGGTGTTCGAGCTGCTTGGCGAGCATGTTGCCGGATTCGAGATCCGGCGCAAGCAGCACGTCGGCATGCCCCGCGACCGCCGAGCGGATCCCTGCGGTGCGCGCCGACATCAGCGAGACCGCGTTGTCGAAGCCGAGCGGCCCGTCAAGGATGCCGCCGGTGATCTGTCCGCGGTCGGCCATCTTGCACAGCGCCGCGGCATCGAGCGTGGCGCGCATGCGCGGCGTGACGGTCTCGAGTCCGGCCAGGATCGCAACCTTGGGCTCGGGCACGCCCATCAGATGCGCGAAGTCGATCGCGTTCTGCACGATGTCCACCTTGTGCGGCAGCGTCGGCTCGATATTGACCATCATGTCAGTGATGATGATCGGGCGCGGGTGCGTTGGGACGTCGATGTACAGCGCGTGCGAGAGCCGCCTCGCCGTGCGCAGGCCCTGCGGCGCAATCACGGCGCGCAGCAGCTCCTCCGTCGTAAGGCTGCCTTGCACCAGCGCTTCGACTTCGTCGTTGCGCGCCAACTCGACCGCGCGCGCGGCCGCCGCGTGGCTGTGCGGCACGTTGATGATGCGCGTGTTTCCCAGCTTCAACCTGTGCTGATCGATCATCGCGCGAAGGCGCGCCTCGGGGCCGATCAGCACCGGCACCATGAAGCCCGTGTCGCGCACCGACAGGGCCGCCTGCAGCGAATTGATGTCGCAGGGATGCACGAAAGCGGCGCTGACCGGTTTGAGGCCCTGCGCACGGCCAAAGAGCCTGCGATAGCGCGCGTCGCGGTCCGAAATCGTGATCTCGGGCATGGCCATGCGCGCGCGCTTGATCTTCTCGGTCGGCGCGAGGACCTCGGCTTCGCCGCCGATCACCTTCAGGCCGTCCTGGTTCGTGCACAGGCAATCGAAGATCATGTGCTTGTTGTGGTCGAACTTCTGCGTGCAGGTGACGGTGATGGTGATCGTGTCGCCAACCTTG
>SCUH01000353.1 GCA_004298295.1 Betaproteobacteria bacterium
GTTTGCTAAACAGATTGCAGCGGCGATTGTTGCTGCTCGCGCACGCGAGCCCATTGTCCGCACCCAGCAGCTTGCCGATCTCGTGGCAGCGGCGGTCCGCACACGCGAGGCTGGCCAGGACCCGGCGACGCGCACCTTTCAGGCTCTACGGATTCTCGTCAATCGGGAGCTTGAGGAAGTGTCGCTGATGCTGCCGCAGGCCGTGGCGCGGCTCGCCCCCGGCGGGCGGCTCGCGGTGCTGAGCTTTCATTCGCTCGAGGATCGCATCGTCAAGCGCTTCATGCGCGCGCTCGCGCAGCCCACGCTGCCCCGGGATTTGCCGATTCGCGCCAGCGAGATGCCACAAGCGGCGCTCAGAATCCCGGCTCGCCCGGTGCGCGCGGGCGCGGCCGAGCGCGCCGCCAATCCGCGCGCGCGCAGCGCCGTCCTGCGCGTCGCCGAGCGCACCGACGTGCCTTTTGACCCCGCATCTCTTGCCCGGATCGAGCCCGACGCGTGGCGAAGCTGAACCTTCTCCTCCTCCTCGTTCTCCTCGCCTGCGCGTTCGGGCTCGTGACTTCGCAGCACCAGGGCCGCAAAGCCTTCGCCGCACTCGAAAGCGAGACGGCGCGCGCGCGCGAGCTCGACGTCGAATACGGGCAGCTGCAGCTCGAGGCGAGCACCTGGGGGCTGCATGCGCGCGTGGCCAGAATCGCGGCGGAAACCCTCGGCCTGCGTGCGCCCGAGCCGCGGCGCGTGCGCGTGGTCGAGTCCGAAGCCGCGGCGGCGAGGCCGTGAGCTACGCTGCCACCCCCGCGCTGGTGCGGCTGCCGATCTGGCGCGCGCGCATCGTGCTGTTCGCGTTCGTCGGCGCCTTTGCAGTGCTGCTCGGTCGCTCGGTCTGGCTGCAGGCGGTGAAGACCGGCTTCCTGCAGGAGCGCGGCGAGGCGCGCTATTCGCGCGTGCTCGAAGTGCCGGCGACGCGCGGCCGCATCCTCGACCGGCGCGGCGACGCGCTCGCCATTTCGACACCGGTCAAGTCGATCTGGGCGATTCCGGAGGACTTTCGGGCGTCGCCGGCGCAACTGCGGCAGCTCGGCCAGCTGCTCGACGCCGAGCCGCGCGAGCTGCATCGCAAGCTGAACGGCACCGCGCGCGATTTCGTCTACCTCAAGCGCCAGATACCGCCCGAAACCGCGGAGCGCGTCGCCGAACTGGGCATTCCTGGGCTCTATCAGCAGCGCGAATTCCGCCGCTACTACCCCAGCGGCGAGACCATGGCGCACGTCGTCGGCTTCACCGGCGTGGACGACACCGGTCAGGAGGGCATCGAACTCGCTTTTCAGGGGAGCCTCGCCGGGTTGCCCGGCAGCCGGCGCGTGATCAAGGACCGTCTCGGCCACGTCGTCGAGGACATCGAGTCGATCCGCGCGGCGCAGGACGGCAAGGACCTGCGCCTTGCGCTCGACGGCAAGATCCAGAGCCTCGCCTTCGCCGCGCTCAAGCAGGCCGTGGACACGCACAAGGCGAAGGGCGGCGCACTGGTGGCGATCGACGCGCGCAACGGCGAAGTCCTGGCGCTCGCCAACGTGCCGACCTACAACCCGAACAACCGCGCGCGCATGACCGGCGCGCAGCTCAGGAACCGGGTGATCACCGACCTGTTCGAGCCCGGCTCGACCCTGAAGCCCTTCACCGTCGCGCTCGCGCTGGAGCTCGGCAGGGTGACGCCCGATACGGTGATTCAGACCGCGCCGGGCCGCCTCACCATCGCCAACCACACCATTCACGACGCGCATCCGGGCGGCGCGATGACCGTGGCGCAGGTGATCCAGAAATCGTCCAACGTCGGCGCCGCCAAGATCGCGCTCTCGCTGCCGCGCGAGGAAATGCGCGAGCTGTTCCGTCGCGTCGGATTCGGCGTGCAGCCGCAGCTCGGGTTTCCCGGGGCGGCAGCGGGCAAGGTGCGAGAGGCGAGGACCTGGCGCCCAATCGAGCAGGCGACGATGGCCTACGGCCACGGCATCTCGGTCAGCTTGGTCCAGCTCGCGCGCGCCTACACGGCGCTCGCGCGCGAAGGCGAGCTGCTGCCGCTCAGCCTCGTCAAGACCGAGATGCCGGTCGCGGGCCGGCGCGTGCTGAGTACCGAAACCGCGCGCGCCCTGCGCGCCATGCTCGAGGCGGCGACACAGCCCGGCGGTACCGCGCCGCGCGCGCGCATCGTGGGCTGGCGCGTAGCCGGCAAGACGGGAACCGCGCACAAGCTCGAGCACGGCAGCTACGTCGCCCACAAGTACATCGCGTCGTTCGTCGGTTTCGCGCCGGTCAGCGAGCCGCGGCTGGTGGTGGCGGTGATGATCGACGAACCCGCGGCCGGACAGTACTACGGCGGCGCGGTGGCGGCGCCGGTGTTCGCGCAGGTCATGCAGGGCGCCCTGCGGCTGCTGCAGGTGCCGCACGACGCGCCGCTCACGCCGGTCGAACTTCCCGGCGAGGGCGAAGAGGCCCGGGAAAGCACCTGATGCAGGACGAGCGGTGGAACTGTTCACAGAACTTGCACGCCAGGGCGCGATGATCGAGCGCCTCACCGCGGACAGCCGCGGCTGTGCACCGGGCGACTGCTTCTTCGCCTGGCCCGGAGAGCGCGCGGACGGCCGCCGGTACATCGAGCAGGCGATCGCGCGCGACGTCGCGGCCGTGGTGTGGGAACGCGAAGGTTTCGACTGGCGCGAGCAATGGCGCGTGCCCAACGCGGGCGTGAGCGGCCTCAAGGCGCAGGCCGGCCATCTGGCGCACGCGTTCTACGGCCGGCCCTCGGAGTCGCTCTGGGTCTGCGGCATCACCGGCACCAATGGCAAGACCTCATGTTCGCAGTGGCTCGCGGCGCTGCTGGCGCGCGCGGGCGTGCGCGCCGCGGTGATCGGCACGCTCGGCAACGGTTTCCCGGGCGCGCTCGCCGAGAGCGCGCACACCACGCCCGATGCGCTCGCACTGCACCGGCTGTTGGCGGATTTCAGGCGCAACGGGGCGCGCGCGGTAGCGATGGAGGCTTCGTCGCACGGGCTGGACCAGGGGCGCGTCAACGGCGTCGCCTTTCGCTGCGCCTTGTTCACGAACCTGTCGCACGATCACCTCGACTACCACGGCGCGATGGCCGCCTACGCCGAGGCGAAAGCAAGCCTGTTCGAGGCGCGCGGCCTCGAGGCCGCGGTGCTCAACCTCGACGACCCGCTCGGCCTGCAGCTCGCGCAGCGCGTCATGGCGCGCGGGGTGCGCACCATCGGCTACGGACTGGCGCCGGCGCAGGCCCGCGTCGATGACCGGATCGTCGCGCGCGAGATCCGCGCCGCGGCGCAGGCCACGCGCGTCGTGCTGGCGTCGAGCTGGGGCGAAGCCGAAATCACGCTCAACGTGCTGGGCCAGTTCAATGTCGCGAATGCGCTTGGCGTGCTCGGATGCCTGATCGCCTACGGCGTACCTTTCGCCAGCGCTGCCGCGATGCTGGAGCACCTGCCGGACGTGCCAGGGCGCATGCAAAGCATCGGCGGCGAGGGCGAGCCGTTGCTCGTCGTGGATTACGCGCACACGCCCGACGCCATCGAGAAGGTGCTTCTGGCGCTGCGCCCCGTGGCGCAGGCCCGCGGCGGCCGGCTCCGGATCGTGTTCGGCGCCGGCGGCGACCGCGACCCCACCAAGCGCGCACTGATGGGAGCCGCCGCGTCACGCCATGCCGACGCGATCGTGCTCACCTCCGACAACCCGCGCGGCGAGGATCCGCAGGCGATCATCGAGGCCGTCCGCGCCGGCGTCACGGTGCCCTGCAGGGTCGAGCCCGATCGCGCTGCCGCGATCGCGCAAGCGGTGCGCGCTGCCGATGCCGCCGACGTGCTCGTTCTGGCGGGCAAGGGTCACGAGGCCTACCAGGAGATCGCCGGCAAACGGCGGCCGTTCTCGGACGCGGCCTGCGCGCGGGAAGCGCTGAGGCGGCGCGGGTCACGATGATGAGCCTCGCGGAAGCGGCGCGCGCCGTGCACGGGCAGCTGATGGGCGCGGACGCGCGCTTCAACGGCGTCTCCACCGACAGCCGCACGCTCGGGCGCGGCGCGCTGTTCGTCGCGATCCGCGGCGAGCGCTTCGATGGCCACGCCTTCCTCGAAGCGGCGCGCGAGCGCGGCGCCGCCGGCGCGCTGGTCGACGGCGGTCACGCCGGCGGGGCCACCACACTGCCCGTGATCGTCGCCGACGACACGCGGCGCGCGCTGGGGCGCCTCGGCGGGCATTGGCGCGACCGTTTCGCGCCGGTGCTGATCGCGATCACCGGCTCGAATGGCAAGACCACCACCAAGGAAATGCTCGCCGCGATCCTGCGCGCGCATGCCGGCGAGGCTGCGGTGCTCGCGACCCGCGGCAACCTGAACACCGACATCGGCGTGCCGCTCACGCTGCTGCGCCTGCGGCGCGCGCACGGCTGGTGCGCGATCGAGCTCGGCATGAACCATCCGGGCGAGATCGCGGCGCTGGCCGCGATCGCGCAACCGACGATCGCGCTGGTGAACAATGCGCAGCGCGAGCACCTCGAGTTCATGCACACGGTGGAAGCGGTCGCCGCCGAGAATGCGGCGGTGTTCGGCGCGCTGCCGCCCGAGGGCGTCGCGGTGATCAACGCGGACGATCCGCACGCGGAGTATTTCCGCGCTGCGGCCGGCGGCCGCAGGACGGTGCAGTTCGGCCTCGAAGCGCGCGCTGAAGTGAGCGGCCGTTACGCGCTCAAGCCGCTCGCCAGCGAGATCAGCCTGCGCACGCCCGCCGGGGAAACCGGCGCGACACTCGCCATTCCCGGGTTGCACAACGTGCGTAACGCGCTGGCGGCAGCGGCCTGCGCCTTAGCAGCGGGCGTTCCGCCCGAGGCGATCGGGCGCGGCCTCGCCGCCTTCCGTGCCGCTGCCGGCCGCCTGCAAGTGCTGCGCATCGCCTCCGGCGCCACCGTGATCGACGACAGCTACAACGCCAATCCCGATTCGGTACGCGCGGCCATCGACGTGCTCGCGGCAGGCGCGGGGCCCGCGGTGCTGGTGCTGGGCGACATGGGCGAAGTGGGCGAGCAGGGCGCCGACTTTCATCTCGAGGTCGGGCGCTACGCGGCCGAGCGCGGCATCGGCGAGCTCTACGCCCTGGGCGAGCTGACCGCACACGCCGTCGCGGGCTTCGGCACCGGCGCGCGCCACTTCGCTTCGCTCGAAGACCTGATCGCCGCGCTGCAGGCGCCGGCCGCTTCCGGCGCGACGCTGCTGGTCAAGGGCTCGCGTTTCATGCGCATGGAGCGCGTGGTCGCGGCGCTCACCGGCAACCCCGCTGCGGAGGCCCGCTGATGCTGCTCGAACTCGCGCAATGGCTGGCCAAGGACGTGCGTCTGTTCAACGTCTTCAGCTACATCACGCTGCGCGCGGTGCTGGCGTGCATGACCGCGCTCGCCATATCGCTCATCCTCGGGCCCCTGGTGATCCGCAAGCTCACCGCCTACAAGATCGGCCAGGCCGTACGCGACGACGGTCCGAAATCGCATCTCACCAAAGCCGGCACGCCCACCATGGGCGGCGCGCTGATCCTGCTGGCGATCGGCATCACCACGCTGCTCTGGGGCGACCTCGAGAATCGCTACCTGCGGGTGGTGTTGCTGGTGACCCTCGCCTTCGGCGCCATCGGCTGGATCGACGACTACCGCAAGGTCGTGCACCGCAATCCCAAAGGCCTGTCGGCGCGCGCCAAGTTCTTCTGGCAATCGGTCTTCGGGCTCGCCGCGGCGGGCTATCTGGCGTGGATCGGGCAGGGCGTGCCGGCGCTGAACGAACTCATCGTGCCGTTCTTCAAGTTCATGGCCTATCCGCTCGGCGCCGCGGGTTTCGTGGTGCTGACGTATTTCGTGATCGTCGGCACTTCCAACGCGGTCAACCTCACCGACGGCCTCGACGGCCTGGCGATCATGCCGACGGTCATGATCGGCGCCGCGCTCGGTATCTTCGCCTACGTCGCCGGCCATGCCGGGTTCTCGAAATACCTGGGCTTGCCGTACATCGCCGGCGCCGGCGAGCTGACGGTGTTCTGCGGCGCGCTGATCGGCGCCGGCCTCGGCTTTCTCTGGTTCAACGCCTATCCGGCCGAAGTGTTCATGGGCGATGTCGGCGCGCTCGCGCTCGGCGCCGCGCTCGGCACGATCGCCGTGATCGTGCGCCAGGAAATCGTGCTCTTCATCATGGGCGGCGTGTTCGTCGCCGAAACCCTCTCGGTGATGCTGCAGGTGCTGTACTTCAAATGGTCGGGCGGCAAGCGCATCTTCCGCATGGCGCCGCTGCACCACCACTACGAGCTGGAGGGCTGGAAGGAATCGCAGGTCGTGGTGCGCTTCTGGATCATCACCATGATGCTCGTGCTGTTCGGGCTCTCGACGCTGAAGCTGAGGTGAGCCGGGTGATGCGCGAGCCCCTCTTCAACCCGCTGCCGCGCCCGCAGCCCATGGCGCTCGCCGGCAGGCAGGTGCTGGTGCTCGGCGCCGGCGACACCGGCCTTTCGGTCGCGCGCTGGGTGGCGCGCGAGGGCGGCAGCGTTCGCGTCGCCGATACGCGCGCCGCGCCGCCCCGCAGCCGGGAACTGGGCGGCGCGCTGCGCAGCGGGCCGTTCACGGCAGCGCTGCTCGAGGGCGTGAACCTGGTCTGCATCAGTCCCGGACTGTCGCTCGCCGAGCCCATCGTGCGCGAGGCCCTGGCGCGCGGGCTGCCGGTCGCGGGCGACATCGAACTGTTTGCCTGGGCGGTGCGTGCCCGGCCGGGCGCGACCGTGGTCGCAGTCACCGGAACCAACGGCAAGACGACCGTTACCGCCCTGACGGGACACCTGCTGCGCAGCGCCGGCGTCGCGTGTGAGGTGGCGGGCAATATCGGCCCGGCCGCGCTCGATGCGCTGATGCGGCCGCGCGCGACGCCGCCCGCGGCATGGGTGCTGGAGCTTTCGAGCTTCCAGCTGGAGACGACGTGGGCGCTCGAGCCGCAGGCGGCGGCGCTGCTCAACGTGAGCGAGGACCATCTCGACCGCTACGGCGGCCTGGACGCGTACGCGGCCGCGAAGGCGCGCATTTTCATGGGTAGCGGCGTGCAGGTGCTCAACCGCGACGACGCGCGCTCGATGGCCTGTGCGTTGCCCGGTCGCAGCATCGTCACGTTCGGCCGCGAAGCGCCGCCGCGCGAGGCGGATTTCGGCATCGCTGCAGCCGGTGCCCGCCGCTGGCTGCAGCGCGGCAGTGCGCGCCTGCTGCCGCTCGACGAGCTGCCGGTCTTCGGACTGCACAATGCGCTCAACGCGCTGGCGGCGTGCGCGCTGGCGCAGGCCGCCGGGGTGCCGCTCGAAGCGCTTGCTGCGGGACTGCGCAGCTTCCGCGGCCTGCCGCACCGGCTCGAGCGCGTGGTCCTGCGCCGCGGCGTCGCCTGGTACGACGACTCGAAAGGCACCAACGTCGGCGCCACCCTCGCAGCGCTCGAGGGGCTCGGGCGCAAGACGGTACTGATTGCCGGCGGTGAGGGCAAGGGCCAGGACTTTGCGCCGTTGGCAGCGGCGGTCGGGCGCCACGCGCGGCACGTGCTGCTCATCGGTCGCGATGCGCCGCTCATCGAGCGGGCGCTGCGCCCGAGCGGCGTGCCGCTCGAGCGCTGCGTCACACTCGAGGAGGCCGTCGCGCGCGCCGCCGCGAGCGCGCTCGAGGGCGACGCCGTACTGCTCTCGCCGGCATGCGCGAGCTTCGACATGTTCCGCGACTACCGCCATCGGGGCGAGGCTTTCGCCGCCGCCGTGCGCGCGCTCGGAGACTAGGCGTGGCGAGCTACGTTTTCGCACAGAACGCGCCCGACGCCGAATACGACCGGTCGCTCGCCTGGTGCGCGCTGCTGCTCGCGGCCCTTGGCGCGGTGATGGTGTACTCGGCATCGATCAGCATTGCGGAAGCGAGCCGCGCCACCGGGCACAACTCGGCCTACTATCTGCTGCGGCACGGCCTGTTCCTCGGCCTTTCGCTCGCGGCTGCAATCGGCGTTTTCCTGGTGCCGGTGCGCGTGTGGCAGCAGGCCGCGCCGTGGCTGTTCCTCGGCTGCATCGCGCTGCTCGTGCTGGTGCTGATTCCCGGCGTCGGCCGCGAGGTCAATGGCGCGCGCCGCTGGATCGGCCTGTACGTGGTCAACATCCAGCCCTCGGAAGCCATGAAGCTCGCGGTGGTGCTGTATGCCGCGGATTACACCGTGCGCAAGCACGCGGTGATGAAGAGCTTCCGCAAGGGCCTGCTGCCGATGCTCGGCGTGATGCTGGTGGTGTCGTGGCTGCTGCTGCGGGAGCCGGACTTCGGCGCCCTGGTGGTGATCGCGATCGCTACCTTCGGCATCCTGTTCCTGGGCGGCATGAACGGCCGGCATTTCGCGCTGCTGGGGGTGATGCTCGCCGTGGGATTCGCCGGACTGGTGCTGTCCTCGCCCTATCGCCTGCAGCGCATCTTCGGTTTCATGGATCCCTGGTCCGATCCCTACGGCAAGGGCTACCAGCTGTCGCACGCGCTGATCGCCTTCGGGCGCGGCGAATGGCTCGGGGTGGGGCTGGGCGCGAGCGTGGAGAAGCTCCACTACCTGCCCGAGGCGCACACCGACTTCCTGCTGGCGGTGATCGGCGAGGAGCTCGGTTTCGCAGGCATCGCCGTGGTGATCGCGCTGTTCGCGTGGATCGTGCTGCGCGCCTTCGCCATCGGCCGACAGGCGGCGCTGCGCGAGCGCCACTTCCCGGCGCTCGCCGCGCAGGGCATCGGCATGTGGCTCGGCTTCCAGGCGCTCATCAACATGGGCGTCAACATGGGGCTGCTGCCCACCAAGGGCCTGACGCTGCCGCTGATGAGCTTTGGCGGCTCGGGGCTGGTGATGAATTGCGTCGCGATCGCGATCCTCCTGCGCATCGATTGGGAGAGCCGGCAGCTGGCGCGGGGGCTGCCCGCATGAGCCGCACCATTCTCATCACGGCGGGCGGCACCGGCGGCCACGTCTTTCCCGGTCTGGCGGTTGCCGAGGCGATGCGCGACGCCGGCTGGCGCGTCCTCTGGCTGGGGGCAAAGAGCGGCATGGAGGCGAAGCTGGTTCCGGCGCGCGGCTTCGAAATATCCTGGGTGCGCGCCGGCGCGCTGCGCGGCAAGGGCCTGCTCGCCGGACTGCTGCTGCCGCTCAACCTGCTCGTCGGCTTCTGGCAGAGCGCGCGCGTCATCCTGCAACATCGACCGGACGTGGTGCTTGGCCTGGGCGGCTATGTCGCATTTCCCGGCGGCATGATGGCCTCGCTCCTGGCGCGGCCGCTCGCGGTGCACGAGCAGAACGCGATCGCCGGACTCACCAATCGCATTCTCGCCGGCGTGGCCGATCGCGTGCTGGTGGCGTTCCCGGGCACGCTCAAGAACGCGGAATGGACCGGCAATCCGGTGCGCGCCGAAATCGCGCGCCTCGCGCCGCCGGCGGAACGCTTCGCCGGCCGCGGCGGGCCGCTGCGGCTGCTGGTCATCGGCGGCAGCCTCGGCGCGCAGGCGCTGAACGAAGGCGTGCCGCGGGCGCTCGCCTCGATGCCCCCGGCCGAGCGGCCGCGCGTGGTGCACCAGGCGGGCGAAAAACATCTTGAAGCGTTGCAGCGCCTTTATCGCGACGCGGGCGTGGAGGGCGAACTGCTCGGATTCATCGACGACATGGCGGCGCGCTACGCCGCGGCCGACCTGGTCCTCTGCCGCGCCGGCGCGATCACGGTCGCGGAACTCGCTGCCGGCGGCGTGGCGAGCGTGCTGGTGCCGTTTCCGCACGCGGTCGACGATCACCAGACGGCGAACGCCGCGTTTCTCGCCGAGCGCGGCGCGGCGATCCTGCTACCGCAAGGCGAAATGACGCCGTCGAAGCTCGCGGCGCTGATGCGCTCGCTCGATCGCGCGCGGCTGCTGCAGATGGCGCAGGCGGCGCACACGCTCGGCAAGCCCGACGCGGCGCGCGCCGTCGCCGAGCGCTGCATGGAGCTGGCGCGATGAAGCACAAGGTGCGCCACCTCCACTTCGTGGGCATCGGCGGCTCCGGCATGAGCGGCATCGCCGAGGTGCTGCTCAATCTCGGCTTCGAGGTGAGCGGTTCCGACCTCGGCGACAACGCGGCGATCCGCCGGCTGCGCGGGCTCGGCGCGCGCATCGCCCTGCAGCACGACGCCGAGCAGATCGCGGGCGCCGACGCGGTTGTGGTTTCCGCCGCCGTGCGCGCCGACAATCCGGAGGTGACCGCGGCGCGCGCGCGGCGCATTCCCGTGGTGCCGCGTGCCCTGATGCTGGCAGAGCTGATGCGCCTGAGGCAGGGCGTGGCGATCGCCGGCACGCACGGCAAGACGACCACCACCAGCCTCGTGGCGAGCGTGCTGGCCGAAGGCGGCCTCGACCCCACCTTCGTGATCGGCGGGCGCCTCACCGCCGCCGGGTCCAATGCGCGCCTGGGAGCCGGGGAGTTCATCGTCGTCGAGGCCGACGAGTCGGACGCGAGCTTTCTGCACCTGCAGCCGGTGATCGCGGTGGTGACCAACATCGACGCCGATCACATGGACACGTATCAGCACGACTTCGCGCGGCTGAAGCAGGCTTTCGTCGCTTTCCTGCAGAATCTGCCCTTCTACGGCAGCGCGGTGCTTTGCGTCGACGACCCGCAGGTGCGCGAGGTCCTGCCGTTTGTCTCCAAGCCGGTCATCAGCTACGGCTTTGCCGCGGACGCCGCGGTGAGCGCCGAGCGCGTCGAGCACGCCGGCGGCGCGATGCGCTTCGTCGCGCGGCGTGAAGGCAGGCCGCCACTCGAAGTCACGCTCAACCTGCCCGGGCGCCACAACGTGCAGAACGCGCTCGCCGCGATCGCCGTCGCCACCGAGATCGGCATCGCGGACGCCGCGATCCAGAAGGCGCTGGCTGAATTCCACGGCGTCGGCAGGCGCTTCCAGCGCTGGGGCGAGATCGCCTGCGAAGGCGGCCACTTCACGCTGGTCGACGACTACGGCCACCATCCGGCGGAACTCGAGGCGACGCTGGCCGCTGCGCGCGGTGCCTTTCCCGGCCGGCGCGTGCTGCTCGTGTTCCAGCCGCACCGCTACACGCGCACGCGCGATCTGTTCGAGGACTTCGTGCGCGTGCTCTCGAGCGCCGACGCGCTGGTGCTCGCCGAAGTGTATGCCGCAGGCGAGGCGCCGATCGTCGCCGCAGACGGCCGCGCGCTGGCGCGGGCGTTGCGCGTGGCGGGCAGCGTGGAACCGGTGTTCGTCGAAGAGGTGGCGCAGCTGGCCGCGGCGGTACGGCGGGCAGCGCGTCCCGGCGACGTCGTCCTGATGATGGGCGCCGGATCGATCGGCAATGTCGCCGCCGAAATCGCCAGGGCCGAGGCCTGAGGCGATGCACATGCGCGAGACGGCACACTTCAGCGGACTGAGAGGCGAACTCAGGCTGCATGAGCCGATGGCGCAGCACGTGAGCTGGCGCGCCGGCGGTGCGGCGGAGCGCTGCTACGTGCCGGCAGATCTCGAGGATCTGGCCGCCTTCCTGCGCCAGCTGCCGGCGGGCGAGCCGCTGCTGTTCGTCGGGCTGGGCTCGAACCTGCTGGTGCGCGACGGCGGTTTCCGCGGCACGGCCGTATTGATGCATAGCGCCAAGAAGCATCCGCGGCTGGCGGGCGGGCGCGTCTACGCCGAGGCCGCGGTCGCAAGCCCCAAGGTGGCGCGCTTCGCCGCGCTGCATGGCCTTGCGGGGGCCGAGTTCCTTGCCGGAATTCCGGGCACCATCGGCGGCGCCCTGGCGATGAACGCCGGCTGCTACGGCGGCGAGACGTGGAACATCGTCGAGCGGGTGCTGACCATCGATCGCGCAGGCACTTGGCATACGCGCGTGCCGCAGGACTACGCCATCGATTACCGGCACTGCAGCCTGCGGAGCGGCGCCGAAGAATGGTTCGCGGCGGCCTGGTTTCGCCTGCCTCCCGGCGACAGCGGCGTGTCGCGCGAGCGAATCCGCCTGTTGCTGAAGCGGCGCATCGCGGCGCAGCCGCTCGAGCTGCCGAACGCCGGCAGCGTGTTCCGCAACCCACCCGGCGACCACGCGGCGCGCCTCATCGAAGCCTGCGGCCTGAAGGGACTGACGCGCGGCGGTGCGCGCGTCTCCGAAAAGCATGCCAACTTCATCGTCAACCCGAAGGGCGCGGCGCGCGCTTCGGACATCGTATGGCTGATCGAGGCAGTGCGCGCGGCGGTCCGCGCGCACGCGGGCATCGACCTGGTGGCCGAGGTGCGCATCGTGGGCGAAGCCTGATGCGCGACGCTTTCGGCAAGGTGGCGGTGCTGCTGGGCGGCCGGTCTGCCGAGCGTGCGGTGTCGCTGAACAGCGGCAACCTGGTGCTCGCCGCGCTCAGGCGCCGCGGCGTGGATGCGCAGCCGTTCGACCCCGCCGAGCGCGGCCTGGAGGCGCTGATCAGCGGGCATTTCGAGCGCGCCTTCATCGCGCTGCACGGCCGCTTCGGCGAGGACGGCACGCTGCAGGGGGCGCTCGAATTTCTCGGCGTGCCCTACACCGGCAGCGGCGTACTCGCCTCGGCGCTCGCCATGGACAAGCTGCGCTCGAAGCTGCTGTGGCAGGCGAGCGGGGTGCCGACGCCGGCCTGCGAGTTGCTGCGCGCCGACTCTGATTTCGGCGCCGTCGCGGCGCGGCTCGGCCTGCCGCTCATGGTGAAGCCGGTGAACGAGGGCTCCTCGATCGGCATGAGCAAGGTGCGCGCCGCCGCCGAGCTCGAGGAAGCCTACGCCCTCGCAGTCAATTACGACCGCGCCGTGATCGCGGAACGGTTCATCGAGGGGGTCGAACTGACCTGCGGCATCCTGGGCGCCGAGGCGCTGCCGCTGATCCGCCTCGAAACGCCGCGCGAGTTCTACGACTACGAGGCGAAATACGTTGCCGCGGACACCCGCTACCTCCTGCCCTGCGGTCTGCCCCAGGAACAGGAGCGTGCGTTGCAACGGTTGTGCCTGCACGCCTTCGAGGTGCTCGGATGCCGCGGCTGGGGGCGCGTCGACCTGATGCTCGGGCGCGACGGCGCTCCGTACCTGCTCGAGGTGAATACCGCGCCCGGCATGACCGATCACTCGCTCGTGCCGATGGCGGCGCGCGCCGTGGGTCTCGGTTACGAAGACCTGTGCCTGCGCATTCTCGAGTCGGCGGCCATCGACGGCGAAGGCAGGCGCGGTGTGGGATAACCCGCGTCAGCTCAATCTTGCCGCCGGCGCGCTGCTCGCCGTCGCGGTGCTGCTCGCCGGGCTTGCAGCGCTGCAACTGCTGCTCAGCTCGCCGTGGTTCCCGGTGCGCGAGATCGTGGTGCTGGGCAGGCTCGAGCACACCGCGCGCGCGCAGATCGAAGGTGCCGCCCGCGAGCGCGTCGCGGGCAACTTCTTCGCCGCCGATCTCGGCGCGCTGCGCGCCGGACTCGAGAAGCTGCCGTGGGTGCGGCGCGTGAGCGCGCGCCGCCTCTGGCCGGACCGCATCGAGGTGACGCTGGAAGAGCATGTGGCGCTGGCGCGCTGGGGTGACAGCGCTCTGGTCAATACGCACGGCGAGCGCTTCGCCGCGGCGAGCGATCAGACCCTGCCGCTGTTCGGCGGACCGCCCGGAACCGAAACCGAAGTGACGCGCCGCTACCGGGAGTTCGCCGCGCTGCTCGCGCCGCTGGGCGAGGCGCCCGAACGCGTCATCCTCACCTCGCGCTACGCCTGGCAGCTGCGCCTGGCGCGCGGGCTGCATCTCGAGCTGGGACGCGATTCTGCCCGCGAACCCGTCGAGTGGCGCCTGGTGCGCTTCATCGCTGCCTATCCGCGCACGCTGGCGCGCATTGCGCGAAAACACGAATACGTGGATCTGCGCTACCCGAACGGTTTCGCGCTGCGCGTTCCCGAGCTGAAGGGCTGACCCGAAATGGCCAAGGAAAACAAGAACCTCATCGTCGCCCTCGACATCGGCACCACCAAGGTGGCTGCGCTGGTGGCCGAACTGCAGCCCGACGGCGCACTCGAGATCCTCGGCATGGGCAGCCATGAGTCGAGGGGCCTGAAGAAGGGCGTGGTGGTCAACATCGAGGAGACCGTGGCGGCGATCCAGCGCGCGCTGGAGGAAGCCGAGCTGATGGCCGACTGCAAGATCACGTCGGCTTACGCCGGCATCGCCGGCAGCCACATCCGCAGCTTCAACTCGACCGGCATGGTCGCCGTGAAGGACCGCGAGGTGAGCGCCCTCGATGTCGAGCGGGCAGTCGAGACGGCCAAGGCAGTCAACATTCCCACCGACCAGCAAATACTCCACGTTCTTCGCCAAGAGTTCATCATCGACGGCCAGGAGGACGTGCGCGAGCCGATCGGCATGTCCGGCGTGCGGCTCGAGGTGAAGGTGCATATCGTCACCGGGGCGGTCTCGGCGGCGCAGAACATCGTCAAGTGCGTGCGCCGCTGCGGTCTGGAAGTGAACGACCTGATCCTGCAGCCGCTCGCCTCGGCGCGCGCCGTGCTGTCGGACGACGAGCGCGAA
>SCUH01000354.1 GCA_004298295.1 Betaproteobacteria bacterium
GATCGAACCCTCGACCTCCGCATTGCGAACGCGGCGCTCTCCCAGCTGAGCTACCACCCCGGTGAAGGGGGCGGATTTTACCGGAGATCCTGCGCCGCGGACAATGCTTCCGATATCATGGCCGCCATGCAGATCACGCCCCCCTTCGGCTACAAGCGCATCGTGCCCCTGCGGCGCGACCAGAAAGTCCGCCTGCCCGCGCCCGGCGAAGTGCCGCAGTTCGCGCACACGCTGAACGCCGTTCCGATCAGCTTTGCCGAGTTCGCGCTCGCGGCGCGCGATTACCCGCTCGTGTTCACCAGCGGCGACAGCGGCAACAGCTTCGCCGCGGTCGCGGTGCTCGGACTGACGAGCGGCGAAAACCTGTTTCTCGACGGCGATGCCTGGGCGAAAGGCGTTTACTGCCCCGCCTACGTGCGGCGCTACCCGTTCTGCATGGCCAAGGTCACCCTTGACAAGGTCGAGCAGCAGAACCGGTTGATCTGCGTCGAAGCCGATTACGCCGAGGGCGCTGCCGGCGAAGCGCTGTTCGACGACCAGGGCCAGCCGATCGAGAAATGGAAGGGCATCGAGCGCCTGATCACCGAGTACGAGGCCGACCTCGAGCGCGCGCGCGAACTGTGCTCGATCCTCTCGGACTACGGCCTGCTCGAGCCGTTCACGATGCAGGCGACGTTCAACCAGGGCGGCGCCATGCAGCTCACGGGCATGCACCGCGCAGCCGAACCGAAGCTCGAGAGCTTGAACGCCGCGCAGCTCAGGAACCTGCTGAAGAAGGGCATTCTCGGGCGCCTCTACGCGCACCTGCTCTCGATCGAAAACTTCGCGCGGCTGCTCGACCGGCGCGCCGCGCGCGCAGCTGCGGCGGTCTAGTCCCGCCGCCCGATCAGCACGCCGAGCAACAGGCCGATGCCGGCGGCGATGCCGGCGACCTTCCAGGGATTCTCGCGGGCGAAGCGGTCGGTGGCGGCAGCCGCCGCTTTGGATTGGTCGGCCAGCGCCAGCTGCGCCTCATCGAGTCGCACGCGTGCGACGCGCAGGTGGTCTTCGAGCCTTGCGCGCGCGTTCTTGATGCGCTCGCCGGTCTCCGCAGCGGTCGCTTTGACCAGGTCTTCGGCGTCAGCGACGAGCGTGCGCAGATCCTGTACCAGTCTGTCCGTGGGGGGCGTGGCGGAATCGTTCATCGGGAACCTCCGGAATTCACGACATCACTGTATACGCAACGCTGCGCCGGGCGTTGATCCGAGTCAAGCGCAGCACCTAGGGCGCCGGCTCGTAGACCCAGCGCAGCAGCGCGTCCAGCGCGGCCTGCCCCTGGTGCGCGTACGGGTGGTTCACGATCATGACCACCGCGTAGCGCCGACCGCCCGCGTCGCGCACGTAGCCCGCCATCGCGCGCGCGTCCGACAGCAGCCCGGTCTTGATATGCGCGTTCCCGGCAACGCCTTCGTTCTTCAGGCGCCGCCGCATGGTGCCGTCCACGGCCGCCACCGGCATCGCGGCGATGAACTCCGGCATCACGTTGCTGCGCCAGGCCGCCTGCAGCAGGGCGGCCAGGCTTGCCGCGCTGATGCGCTCGAGGCGCGAGAGCCCGGAACCGTTTTCGATCACCAGTTCCGGAGCGGAAATGCCCTTCGCCTCGAGCCACTGCTGCACGGCGCGGCGGGCGGTCTCGGCGCGCGCGGGCGGCCCTGCGGTTGCGGCGCCGAGCGTGAGAAACAGCTGGCGCGCGATGACGTTGTTGGAGTACTTGTTCATGTCCCGCACGATTTCCGCGAGGGCAGGGGATTCCTGCGTGTGGAAGAGCCGCGCACCAGGACTCACGATGCCGTCGCGCACCCCGCCACTCCAGCTTCCCCCGATCTCGGTCCAAAGTTGCCTCAGGACGCCTGAAACCTGGTGGTTAGGTTCAAGAAGAGCGACGTTCATATCACGTTCGCCGCAATTAGCTGGATACTGCCCGGAAAAACTGACGCGGAGATTTGCCGGATCGAAGGTGGGTTTGAGCAGGTCGCGAAAGGCGCGTCCTTCGGGACAGGGGCCCTCGGAAAGCCTCAGAAGATTTACCACTTCGAGCGCCGGCGGCCGGGGGTCCACCGAGACCCGCACCGCGCCCGTTGCCGCGTCCGATAGAAAAGCAAAGCGCAGCGATCTGAAATTCACCAGCAGCGCATCGGGGAGCACGTTGTAGGGGCGAAACGCGTCGCCGTCGAAACGGCCCGGGTCGCCGGCCACCGGCTCGAAGTAGCTGCGATCGAGCACCAGATCGCCGCGGATTTCGCGCAAGCCCTTGCCGCGCAACGCGCGCAGCAGCATCCAGAACGCCTCCTGGTTGAGCTTCGGATCGCCGTAGCCTTTCAGGATGAGGTTGCCCTCGAGAACGCCATCGCGGAGCGCGCCGTCGAGGTAGGCCTCGGTCTTCCACCTGAACGCCGGCCCCAGGAGTTCCAGCGCGGCGAACGCGGTGACGAGCTTCATCACGGAAGCCGGATTCATGGCAACCCGGTGGTTGACGCTCAGCGCATACCTTCGCGAGTCGACCTCCTGCACCAGCGCGGCCGCCGCAGTGCTCGGGATCTGGGCTGCACGCAGCGCCTTGAAAACCGGTGGCGGCCAGCCTTCCTGCGCCGCGGCCCCAAGCGCAAACGCGGTCAGCGCCAAGACCAGGCAGCTCCGGGCTTTCATGGCCCGATTCTATTCACGCGAGCCACACCCACTTATGTAAGCGTGCGCTCACACATGAAATAACTGCCCGTGATATTGGAAACAGACTTGAAACCGGGACCGGCCGACGCTATCATTAGCACTCGCATCAGGTGAGTGCTAGCAGATCGGCGGCGGTTCCGCGGCGGTCTGCAAGCTGTTGTGTTCATTGTTTTTTCAGAAACAATTTGGAGATCCGGATGAAAATCAGACCCCTGCATGACCGCGTGATCGTGAAGCGCATCGATGAAGAGCGCAAATCCGCGGGTGGCATCGTGA
>SCUH01000355.1 GCA_004298295.1 Betaproteobacteria bacterium
TCGCGAACCGCTCGCGCGGCACGCCGCGGGTCGCGAACCGGCTGCTGCGCCGGGTGCGCGATTACGCGCAGGTGAAGGCCGACGGCGTGGTGTCGCGCGCGGTGGCCGACGCCGCGCTCAAGATGCTCGACGTCGACGCGCTCGGCTTCGACCTGATGGACCGCAAGCTCCTTCTGGCAGTGATGGAGAAATTCGGCGGCGGGCCGGTGGGGCTCGATAACCTCGCGCACGCCATCGGCGAGGAGACCGACACCATCGAGGACGTGCTGGAACCCTATCTCATCCAGCAGGGCTACCTGCAGCGCACCGCGCGCGGCCGCATGGCGACGCTCGCGGCGTACCGGCACTTCGGGCTGGTCGCGCCCGCGGGGGCGCAGGACCTGCTCTCGCCTCCCGAAGCGAAGTAGCCGCTAGCCGCGCGTGGCGCGCTCCGGCCGGCACTGCGCCGGGGCGGCCTGCGCCGTGGTGAACCCGGCGACCTGGGCGGCTTGCGTGTCGTAATGGCGTGCGAGCGATGCGAGGCTTGCGGCGATCGCGACATTGGCGCCGAGCGCGGCGAGCGCTGCGGCGATTCTCGGTATCCGGCCGATGGTGATCATGGTCCCACCCCTTTCACGTAACCACTAAAGTCTATATAGACAGTTACAGCGTATCGTGAGACAATGTAACTTGTCAAGTGCCATTTAGAGGTTACGAGAATGCCTGCCGCCAACGCCCTGCAACACGCGCGGACCAAGCCCTACGGCGAGACCTTCCGCTGCCCCGGCGGTGCGCTGTGCCTCGATTTCTGCAACTCCGGCCAGGGCGCGCACAACCACGTCGGTGTCGAGTGGCTCGCCGATTGCGGCGATCTGCTCATCTGGCTGGAGGCCGCCGGGGCGCTGGGCGCCGCGCAGGCGAAGCGTTTCGACGAAGCGGCGCGGGCGGCACCGGCAAAGGCCGCTGCGCTGCTCGCGCGCGCGATCGAGCTGCGCGAGACTCTCCGCCAGGTGTTCGAAGCCGGCGTGCGCGGCGAAGCGCCGCCGCGCGAGGCCCTGGCGCGCCTCGAATCGCAACATGCGCGCGGCGCCGCGTTTGCGCGCCTCGCCTGGCGTCACGGCCGCGGCCTCTGGGAGCTGGATCCGTCGGCGAGCGATCTCGATGCGCTGCTGCAGCCGATCGTTCAGTCGGCGTTCGAGCTGCTGACCTCGGAGGCGCTCGCGCGCGTCCGCCGCTGCGGCAATCCGACGTGCTACTGGCTGTTCATCGACGCGACGCGCAACCGCAGCCGGCGCTGGTGCGAAATGGCGAGCTGCGGCAACGTGCTCAAGGTGCGGCGCCACCGCGAGCGCGCACGGGCCGCGGGCGCACGCGGCGGCTAGCGCAAGCCGCCTCGGGCGCGCCAAGGCGGCCGCAGCGCCGCTGCTACAATGGGGCGAACGGATTCTGCGGAGCGCTGCGCATTGACGCCGTTCAGTTTTCCCGTGCGGGTGTATTACGAGGACACGGACCGCGGCGGGGTCGTCTACTATGCCAATTACCTGCGGTTCTTCGAGCGCGCGCGCAG
>SCUH01000356.1 GCA_004298295.1 Betaproteobacteria bacterium
ATCGGCTTGCCGGAGGCGAGGTCGCGCGTCACGGCCTCGATCGCCGCCGCCTGGTCGGGCGTCTCCTCGAAACCGAAGCCCTCCGCGAAGGCTTCGAGGTCGTGCTGCCGGATGCCGAAGACGTGGCCCTGGCGCGCGGCGCGCCGTGCATACAGCGCGAGCAGCTCGGCCGCCGTGTCGCGCACCTGTTTCGCCGCGCGGGCCTTGGCCTTGTCCCACTGGCCGCTGCCGAGCTTGTGCAGCGGCGCGGCCTCGGCTTCGGCGCCGCAATAGCGCGATATCACCGCCAGCTGCGACACCGGCACGTAGAGCTTGTCGGCGTCTTCGTACTCGAGCTGCAGGAATTCGTTGGCGCCCTCGCCGAGCTCGAGGCTCACCAGCCCCTGGTAGCGGCCGATGCCGTGCTGCACGTGCACCACCGGGTCGCCGATCTTCAGCTCGGAGAGGTCGCGCAGCAGCCCTTCCACCGAGCTGCGCTTTTCCGCGGCGCGGCCGCGGCGCCGCACGCTGCCGGCGTAAAGCTCGGTTTCGGTAATGACGCACCAGCCTTCGGCCGGCAGTGCGAAACCGCTCGCGAGCGGCGCCACGGCGAGCTGCAGCCGCTCGCCGCCGCGCGCGAAATCGGCAAAGCCGGCGCAGGGCGCGGGCGCCAGCCCGTATTCGGCGAAGTAGCCGGACAGGGTTTCGCGCCGGCCGGCCGATTCGGCGGCGAGCAGCACGCGCAGTTCGGTGCCCTGCAGGAAGCGCTTCAGCGCGGCGAGCGGGTCGGCAGCGCGCCGCTCGACGGCCACCGGTGGCAGGGCCACCGCGTGCAGCGGTTCGTCGGCGGCGGCGCCGTCGCCCGCCGCGGCCACGATATCGACGCGCGCGAACTCGCGCGCGCGCCGGTAGAACTCCTCGGCCGCAACGAACATCTCGAGCGGCGGCAGCACGGGCCGCGCGGGGTCGCCGCCGAGCAGGCGGTAGCGCGTCGCGGCGTCGCGCCAGAATTCGTCGATCGCGCCGGCGACGTCGTGATGCAGCGCAAGCGTCGCCTGCGCAGGCAGGTAATCGAACAGCGTCGCCACCGCGTCGAAAAAAAGCGGCAGGTAATATTCGATGCCGGCCGGCGCGACGCCGTGCGAGACGTCGCGGTAGATGGCTTTCTTGGAGGGGTCGCCTTCGAAGCGCTCGCGCCAGCGGCCGCGGAACGCGGCGCGCGCCGCCTCGTCGAGCGGAAACTCGCGTGCCGGCAGCAGGCGGATTTCGGGCACCGCGTAGAGCGTGCGCTGGGTGTCGACGTCGAAGCCGCGGATCGTCTCCATGAGGTCGTCGTCGAGGTCGATGCGATAGGGCAGCGCGCTGCCCATGGGAAAGAGGTCGATCAGTCCGCCGCGCACGCAGAATTCGCCCGGCGCCACCACCTGCGTGACGTGGCTGTAGCCGGCGATGGCGAGCTGCCGGCGCAGCGCTTCGAGGTCGAGCCGCGCGCCCTGCGCGAGAAAGAAGGTGTGCGCGGCGAGGTAAGCCGGCGGGCAGAGCCGGTAGAGCGCGGTCTGTGCCGGGACCACCACGGCGTCGAAATCGCGCCGCTGGATGCGGTACAGCGTCGCCAGGCGCTCGGAGACCAGATCCTGGTGCGGCGAGAAGCTGTCGTAGGGCAGCGTCTCCCAGTCCGGCAGCAGACACACGCGCAGCCCCGGATCGAACCAGGCGATCTCGTCGGCGAGGCGCTGCGCCTCCTGCGCGCCGGCGCTGACCACCGCCAGCGGCGCCGAGGCGCGCGCGAGCCGCGCCAGGGCGAGCGCATCCGCCGAGCCGGCGAGGCGCGTGAAGCGTCGCTTGTGTGGCATTGCGTCCCGGCGCATGAAATGCAAAAAGCGCCGAACGGTTGTTCGTTCCGGCGCGCCATGCAATTATACGTTCTGAAGAAACCGTCGAATCCCGCTTGGCCCTCTTCGCGCTCGTTCCCGCAGCAGGCTCCGGCAGCCGGATGGCGCGCGGGCAACCGAAGCAATACCTCGGCCTCGCCGGCAAGCCGATGCTGTGGCACGCGCTGCGCGCGCTGTGCGCCGTGGCGGTGGAGACGGTGTTCGTGGTGCTGTCGGCGGAGGATCGCGAGTTCGCGCGCCATGACTGGAGCGCTTTCGGCGCACGCGTGGAACCGCTGTACTGCGGCGGCGCCACGCGCCGCGATTCGGTGTACAACGGACTGGTTGCGGCTTCGGCGCTGGTGGACGTGGACGACTGGATGTTGGTGCACGATGCGGCCCGGCCCTGCGTGCCGCGGGCCGACATCGAAGCGCTGATCGCCGAGTGCTCGGCCGACGCGATCGGCGGCGTGCTGGCGCTGCCCATCGCGGAAACCGTGAAACGCGCCGGCAAGGACGAGGCTGGCGTGCAGCGCATCGCCGGCACCGAGGACCGCACGCAGCTGTGGCTCGCGCAGACGCCGCAGATGTTCCGCGCGGGCCTGCTGGCACAGGCGCTGCGCGCGGCGGGCGGCGCCGTGACCGACGAAGCGAGCGCGATCGAGCGGCTCGGGCTGCGGCCGCGCCTGGTGACCGGCAGCCGCGAGAACCTGAAAGTGACCTACCCGGAGGATCTGGCGATCGCCACGGCGATCCTGGCAGCGCGATGAGGATCGGACAGGGTT
>SCUH01000357.1 GCA_004298295.1 Betaproteobacteria bacterium
TCCCGGGCACCGGCGTGGGGCTCGCGATCGTGCGCCGCGTCGTGTCGCGGCACGGCGGGCGGGTGTGGGCCGAAGGGCGGCCGGGCGAAGGCGCGTGCTTCGGCTTCGCGCTGCCGAAGGGGAGCTGAACCATGGAAACTTTCCAGCAGATCGAGATCCTGCTCGTCGAGGACAACCCGCGCGACGCCGAAATGACGCTGCGCTCGCTCACCAGGCACAAGCTCGCCAACAAGGTGCACTGGGTGAAGGACGGCGCCGAAGCGCTCGAATTCATGTTCCGCGAGGGCGCTTACGCCGCGCGCGATCCCAATCTCGGCCTGAAGCTGGTGCTGCTCGACATCAAGATGCCGAAGGTCGACGGCATCGAGGTGCTGCGGCGCTTGAAGACCGACGAACGCACCCGCATGACGCCGGTCGTCATCATGACCTCGTCCAACGAGGAACGCGACGTGGTCGAGAGCTACCGCCTCGGCGTCAACAGTTACATCGTGAAGCCGGTGCAGTTCGAGGCGCTGATCGACACGGTGGCGGCGCTCGGACTGTACTGGATGCTGACCAACCGCTTGCCGCGGCCGGGTCCATGAGCGCCGCCGAGCCGATCCGGGTACTGATTGCCGAGGACGTCGCGACCGACGCCGAGCTGGCGGTGCGCGAGCTCAAGCGCGCCGGCCTGCGCGTCGTGCACCGCGTCACCGACAGCGAAACGGAGTTTCGCGGCGCGCTGGCCGAGTTCGTGCCGCAGGTCATCCTGTCGGACTTCACCATGCCGCGCTTCGACGGCATGCACGCGCTCGACCTGGCGCGGGAGCTCGCGCCCGACACGCCGTTCATCTTCGTCTCCGGAACGCTGGGCGAGGAATACGCCATCCGCGCCCTGAAGAACGGCGCCACCGATTACGTCCTCAAGACCAACCTCATTCGCCTGCCGGCCGCGGTCGAGCGCGCGCTGCAGGAGGCCCGGGCGCGCGCCGAGCGCAGGCGCACCGAGGCGGCGCTGGCGGAAGCGCGCGAGCGCCTGGCAAGCATCATGGAAACGCTGCCCGACGTGCTCTGGTCGTCGACCCTGGACGGCGAGCGATTGCTCTACGTCAGCCCGGCGGCGCGGCGCGTGTTCGGCCACGAGGCCGCGGTTCTGGAATCCGATCCGCGGCTCTGGTTCGAGGTCATTCACCCGGAGGACAAGGCGGCGGTCAAGGCGGCATTGCAAGCCGCGCGGAGCGGCGAGTCCTTCGAGATCGAATACCGGGTTCTGCGGCCGGACGGCGGCGTGCGCTGGGTCGATTTGCGGGGGCGCCTGGTGCGCGACTCCGCCGGAACGCCCCTGCGCATCGACGGCATCGCGCGCGACGTCACGGACCAGGTGGCGCAACGCGAGCGCCTCGCGCGCCTCGGGCGCATCCGCGAGCTGAACAGCGCGGTCAACGCCGCGATCGTGCGCGTCCGGGAACGCAACGAGCTGTTCGAGATGTTCTGCCACATCGCGGTCGAGCAGGGCGGGTTCCAGACCGCGCGCCTGGTGGAGATCGACCCCGACAGCGGTGCGCTGCGCCTGGCCGTGACTACCGACGACAGCCGCGATACGGCGAACCAGGTGGTGGCGGAATACAACCGCGACCCGGCGGGTGCGCGAAGCCTGCTGGCCGACGCCCTGCGCAGCGGGCGAGCCGAGGTTTCGAACGACGCCGGCATCGATCCCCGGGTGCTGCAGCGGGAAGTGCTGCTGCGCGAGGGCGTCAATTCGCTCGCCTGCCTGCCCATCGTGATGGACGGCAAGGTCGGCGGAGCCGTCGTGCTGCGCGCGCGCGAACGCAATTTCTTCGACGAGGAAGAGCTGGGGCTGCTGCGCGAGCTGACCGCGAACCTCGCGTTCGCGCTCGAGCTGATGGACAAGCAGCAGCAGCTCGATTTTCTCGCCTACTTCGACCCGCTCACCGACTTGCCCAACCGCAATCAGCTGCGGCACCGCCTGACGCACGCGATCGACGCGGCGCGCGCCGCCGGCCAGGGCATGGCGCTGGTGATGCTGGACATCGACCGCTTCAGGGCGATCAACGACGCCTTCGGGCAGGCCGCGGGCGATCTGGTCCTGCAGCGTATCGCGCGGCTCGCGGCACAGGCCTTGGGCGAGCACGAGCTGGTGGCACGCGTCGGCGGCAATCAGTTTGCATTGCTGTTTCCGCTGATGCGCGCGGCAGGCGAACTCGGGCGCAGACTGGAGCGCATGGCCGGCAGCCTGCTCGATACCATGGTCGAGGTCGAGGGGCGCGAAGTGCGCGTCGCCGCCAAGGCCGGCGCGGCGATCTATCCGGAGGACGGCGCCGATGCGCAAGCCCTGATCACCAACGCCGAGGCAGCGATGAAGCGTGCCAAGACGACGGGCGAGCGGTTTCTGTTCTACGCGCCGTCGATCAACGCGCGCGTCGCCGAGCGGCTCGATCTGGAGGCCAGGGTGCTGCGCGCCGTCGAGCGCGGCGAGTTCACGCTGGTGTTCCAGCCCAAGATCGAGCTCGACGGCGGTCGCATCGTCGGCATGGAGGCGCTGCTGCGCTGGGGCGGCGGTGCCGGGGGTGCGATTTCGCCGGCGGAATTCGTCCCGGTGCTGGAGGACACGGGCCTCATCCTGACGGTCGGCCAGTGGGCCATGCGCGAAGCCATCGCAACGCATCGCGGCTGGCTGGCGCGCGGGCTGCCGGCGCCCCGCATCGCGGTGAACGTCTCGGCGATCCAGCTGCGCGGCCGCAATTTCGTGGACGAGGTGCGCGCCGCGCTCGACGGCGGCACGGGCGACGCATGCGGCCTCGACCTCGAGATCACCGAGAGCCTGCTGATGGAGCATATCGACGAGAGCCTGGAAAAGCTGCGCGCACTGCGCGATCTCGGCGTGCGCCTCGCGCTGGACGACTTCGGCACCGGCTACTCTTCGCTCGCCTACCTGAGCAAGCTGCCGATCGACACGCTGAAGATCGATCGCGCCTTCGTCCATGGCGTCGCCGAGAACTCGGAGGACACCACGATCGTGTCGGCGATCGTTTCGCTCGCCCGGACGCTCGGCCTCAAGACGGTCGCCGAAGGCGTCGAAAACGAAACCCAGGCGCAGCTGCTGCGGCTGCTGCGCTGCGACCAGATGCAGGGTTACCTGTTCAGCCGGCCGCTCTCGGCAGACGAGGCCGCGGCCCTGCTGATATCGCGGGACGGCGAATCCGCGCCTGCAGAGGCCTGAGGGGAAGTGATGCTCGCGAAGTCTCCTGGAGACGTCGCCGGCGGAGCGGACCTGGACGCTTTTCTGCATCGGATGGACTCCCAGCTGGCGGGCTGGGACGACCCGATCGAGCGCCTGCGGCAGGCGCTCGCGAACGACGAACTCGCGCTTTACTGCCAGCCGATCGTCGCGATTGCGGACATGGCACGTTATCCGATGGCCGAGGTGCTGGTGCGGCTCCACGAAGAAGAGCGCTCGATGCTGCCGCCGGGCGAGTTCCTGCCGCTGTTCGAGCATCACCGCATGATGGCCGAACTCGATCGCTGGGTGATACGCGGCACCCTGCGGCATCTCAAGCGCGGTGGCCGCATCGGGCGCATGGCGGTCAACGTCTCGATGCAGTCGGTGCAGGACGCGGCGTTTCCGGTGGCGATTGCGGAGGAGCTGCTGGCCGCGGAGGTCCCCGGCTCGGCGCTGGTATTCGAAATCGACGAGGCGACGCTGCTGGCGGGCGGCGAAGCGCTAGCGCGGTTTTGCGCGGCGCTGAAGAAGCTGGGCTGCGGCGTCACCATCGACGGCTTCGGGCGGCGTGCGGCGACGTTCGCGCCGCTCAGGGGGTCGTGGGTCGACTACGTCAAGGTCGAAGGCGCGATCGTGCGCAAGCTTGTGCACAGCGAAATCGCCGAAATCCGGCTCAGGGCGGTGCTGCACGTCGGCGAGGTCCTTGGTTTCAAGGTGATCGCCGAGATGGTCGAAGACGCGGAACTGGTGGCGAAGCTGATGTCGCTGGGCGTGCCGCTCGCGCAGGGATTCGGCCTCTGCAGACCGCGGCCGATCGACGCATTCGCGGCGCGTTGAGACCCGCGCGCGCCGACCGCCGGCGGATGAATTCCCGCAGGTTCTTCAGGGCCGTCAGTCCCTATCTGGGGGTTTTCGGCGTCGCCCTGCTGCTCGTGATGCTCCTCGGCGCCATCTACTTCACCTGGATCGACCTGCAATGGACCGCGTTCCTGGCCGGCATCCTCGTCGCGGCGATCCTGGCGCTCGTCAGCCGTGCCTCGCGCTCCGAGTGGAGCCTCATGCGCCGCACCGCACAGCTCGCGTCGGTCCGCGACAGGCTCGCCCAGGAAACCGCGGCGCGCGTCCTGGCGGAAGAGGCACTTGCCCGGATCGAGGCGCGCCTGCATGCGATGGAAGCGACGCTCCCGGCGGCGGTTGGCCAGGACCCGGCGGCAGTGCCGCCCGGAGCGCCGGAACCGTCCGACGCGCAGGCGCTGTACGCAGGCTCGATTGCGCGGCAGCTGACCGGCTGGGACGACGTCGGGCAACAACTCAAGGCGGCGCTGGACAACGACGAGTTCTGCCTGTACTGCCAGTCGATCCTGCCGCTGGCACCCGGGGCATCGCCGCCGGCGTTCCACGAGATCCTCAATCGCCTGAAGGACGAGGAAAACCATCTGCTGCCGCCGGGCGCCTTCCTGCCGCTGGCGGAACAGCACGGCCTGCTGCCGTACCTGGACCGGTGGGTGGTGCGCCGGCTGCTGCAGTGGGCGAGCGCAAACCCGGCGCGCGCCGGCGCCACGTACAGCATCAACGTTTCCGGGGCGACGCTCGGCGATGCGGAATTTGCAGACTGCGTGCGCGACGAGCTGAAGGCGGCGCGCCTGCCGGGGTCGATGCTGTGCTTCGAATTCTCCGAAACCGAGGCGGCGAACCGTCCCGCCGCGGCCGCGGAGTTCGTGCGCCGGCTCAGACTCGAGGGCTGTCGCCTGGCGCTGTGCGGCGTCGGTCGGAACCTCATGCCCTTCGAACTGCTGAAGCGGCTGCAGGTCGATTTTCTCAAGATCGACAGCCGCGTGATCTTCAACGTCATGCGCGATCCCGTCGAACTGGCCAAGGTGCGGGCGATCAGCCGCGCGGCGCGCGCGATGGGGATGAGCACGATCGCGGAGCTGGTCGAAAGCGAAGCCGCGATCGACCTGTTGCGCGACGCGGGCGTCGATTTCGCCCAGGGCTTCGCCGTGTCGCAGCCCCGGCCGCTCGAGGCGCTGGGGTAGCCGCCGCGGCTAGTCGCGCTGCGCCGCTGCGGCCTGCTCGACCGCGCCCGGCGAATACCATGCGAGCTTCTCGCGCAGCCGCACCACTTCGCCGATGATCACCAGTGCGGGCGGCTTCACCTTCTCGCGCGCCGCAATCTCCGCGAGCGTCGCCAGCGTCCCGGTCAGCACGCGCTGCCTCTCGCCGGTTGCGCCCTGCACGATCACTGCCGGATGCTCCGGCGCCAGCCCGTGCGCGACCAGGCGGCGGCAGATCTGCGGCAGGGCGCGCACGCCCATGTAAACGACGATGGTCTGGCGCGGCGCGGCCAGCGCGTCCCAATCCAGCTCCGGCTCGCCGTCCTGCAGGTGGCCGGTGACGAACACGCAAGCGTGCGCGTAATCGCGGTGGGTGAGCGGGATTCCGGCATAAGCGGAGGCGCCCGAGGCCGCCGTGACGCCCGGCACCACTTCGAAACTGATGCGGCGGCTGGCGAGCGTCTCGATCTCCTCGCCGCCGCGCCCGAAGATGAAGGGGTCGCCGCCCTTGAGCCGCACGACGCGCTTGCCCGCCCTGGCGTGATGCACCAGCAGATCGTTGATCTGGTCCTGCGACAGCGCGTGATCGGCCGCCTTCTTGCCGACGTAGACGCGCTCGGCCTCGCGCCGCGCCAGGTCCACGATGGCCGGTGAGACGAGATTGTCGTAGAGCAGGACATCTGCATGCTGCAGCACGCGCAGGGCGCGCAGCGTGAGCAGTTCGGGATTGCCCGGTCCGCCCCCGACGAGGTAGACCGTGCCCTTGAGCGATTCGGGCGCCGCGCCCGGCGCCAGCTCGCGCTGCAGCGCCTCGAGCGCCTGCTGCTCCTGCCCGGCGAGCACCAGGTCGGCGATCGGCCCCTCGACCACGCGCTCCCAGAACCTGCGCCGCGCCATCGCGTCAGGGTGTCGCTGCTTGGAGGCGGGACGAAAGCGCGCCGCGAGCGCCGCGAGACGCCCGAAGGCATACGGCACCGCCGACTCGATCGCGGCGCGCAGGCGCCGCGCCAGCACCGGCGAGGCGCCGCCGGTGGAAATCGCGATCTGCACGGGCACGCGATCGACCACCGCGGGCATGATGAAGGCGGAAAGCTCGGCGTTGTCGGCGACGTTGACCGGAACGCGCAGCGATTTCGCCGCGGCGGAGACTGCTTCGTTGACGGCGGGATCGTCGGTGGCCGCGATCACCACCTCGGCGCCGACCAGATCGCCGGGCTGGAAGCGCTTCGCCTCGTGCCGCACGGCCCCCAGCACCGTGAGTTCCGCCAGCCGGGGGCACAGCTGGGGTGCGATCACGCTCACGCGCACGCCCGATCGCAGCAGCGTTTCGGTCTTGGCCGCAGCCACTTCGCCGCCGCCGACGACGAGTCCGGGTTTGCCGCGCAGGTTGAGAAAAGCGGCGAAATAGGGGCGGTCGGCTGCCGGGATCGTCATGCCATCACCTCGTGGCTCAAGTGGCCGGGAGCGTTGATTCAGGTCAAATATAGACCGGCGGGTTGCCGCAACCTATAGCCATTAAGGAGTACCTCCCATGTTGCGCATCGCGCACCGCAAGTCCGCATCGTGAGCAGCAACCCGCCGGCGCCGGCCTCGGCGCGCAAGCCGCGCCACCCGCAGATCCGGGTGCAGGCCTTTCTCGCCAACCTGCCGATGTTCAGCGAGATGAGCCCGGGGGAGCTGGACCGCATCGCGCTCGGCACGCTCGCCGTGCACGCCGAAAAGGGCGAGACCGTCTGCCGCACGGGGGACCCCTGCAACGGTTTTCATGTCGTCGTCTACGGCCAGGTCAAGCTCGGCTTCACCTCGCCGCAGGGCATCGAGAAGGTGGTCGAGATCATCCGCCCCGGTCAGAGCTTCGGCGAGGCGCTGATGTTCCTCGACAAACCCTACATCGTGTTCGCGCAGGCGCTCACCGAC
>SCUH01000358.1 GCA_004298295.1 Betaproteobacteria bacterium
GCTCTTCCGATCTCCTCCAGATCGGCGAGGTGCTGGAAAGTGCCGGCGCGAGCGCCGACAACGCCGCGGCCTGGCTGCACTTCACCTACGACGCGGCGTCGGATGCAACGATCGTCGAAGTGAAGTCGCAGGCGGATGCGGGTGCGTCGGCCGAGACGACGATCGTCCTGGCGGGCGTCAACCTGACGGCGCTCGGCAGCGACGGCGACATCATCAGCCATTTGCTTTCCAGCTGGACTTTGCACGCCGACGGATAGTAAAGGGCTGCGGCGCCAACAATCGGTGCGAGCTGCTTTCGGTCCTCGCCAGACCGCCCCGGCCAACGTCGGCGTCCGCGCCCATCGTCTCGGCCGGGCTGCGCTCCGGAAGGCACCGCATTCACTCCATCACCGCCGCAGCGGCTCGAGCAGCGCGTTGATCTTCGCGAGATCAAACGCGTAAGGATTGAAGCGGCCGCCGCACCATTCGAGCACTTCAGCGTGTTCCTTGTGCGCAGGATTGGTCACGGCGGCCACGAACTCGCAATAGCCGTCGGCGCCGCCAACATCCTCCGGCGGACACGCGTTCTTTCCGTCAATCAGAATCGGGTAGCGTGCGGCCGGATCGGCCGGGAGGATCGCCTCGAGCATGAGCCTGTGGTCCCAATCGTCGCCGACGTCTTCCATGTCGAATTCCCGCGCCGGCACGCCATAGCGCTTGCCCTCGATCACGAATTCATGCAGGTGGGAGTTGGTCCAGCCCATGGCGAGCTGAATGACCGTGCGCAGCCGTGGATCTACGCGACCGCAAGGCCACTGTCTTCGTAGATCTCCCCGAGCCCGAGGCTCGCGCGTGCCGGGCCGCATTCGATCTCCAGGCGCTCGCCCGGATCGAGCGTCGCCGCGAGCCACTCGCCGTTTGCCGCGCGCACGCGGTAGCCGACCGCAACCCGCTCGGAATCGACCAGCAGGTAGTAGCGCAGGCTCTCGATGGCGCAGTACGCCTGCAGCTTCTCGCGCATATCGACCGCGGCGGTGGATGGCGAAAGCACTTCGGCGACGAGGCACGGCGCGTCCTTGAAGATCGCCTCGGGCGAGGCGGGCTCGCAGCTCAGCATGACATCGGGGTAGTAGTAGGCGCGTCCGCCCGCGACGCGCAGCTTCATGTCCGAGATGTAAGCGCCGCAGCCGGTGCCGCGCGCCGCGGCGCGCAACGCCGCGAACAGGTTTCCGGCGATCCGGTTGTGCCGTTCACCGGCGCCCGCCATGGCATACGCGACGCCGCCGACATACTCGTGTCGCTCGGCCGCGACCGCCTCGCGCGCGAGGTACTCTCGCTCGTCAAGCCACTCTCTCTGCGGGTGACCCATGCACTGAACCCCTTAGCGCCTCCAAGGTAGCACACAACCGACGCGCCGACGCATGCTGACAGGGCTACTTCGCGCCCGCCGGAAGGTCTGCAGCAGCCCCTGCGGTGCGCAAGCACCGCACCCGAACCGTCACCTGCGCCCCTCTCTTCGCCAGCTCGGTGTTCTCCAGCTTGGCGCCGGCGTCCGAAACCAGAAAGTCCACCCGCTGCGCCTCCAGGAACGCCCTGACCGTGTCGCCGCGGATCGCGAAATTGACGTTCTGCGCCAGGTCCCCGAGCTTCTCCGCCAGCTTCAGCGCATCGAGCTTCGAGACCACGACGCCGATCACGTGACCTGACTGGTCGAGCACCGGGCCGCCGCTCGCGCCGCGCTGCATCGGCACCGAAATCTGCATCTGCGCCGGGTTGCCGCGCACGCCGACGATCGAGGCGACGTGGCCGAAGCCGACGCTCGGGCGCGTGCCGAGCACGGCGACGAGCGGGTAGCCTACGGTGGTGACCGATTCGCCCAGGCGGGGAATCGGGTCCCTGCGGAAGATCGCCACGTCCGCCGAACGCGTCTCGGCCGTCAGCAGCGCAAGATCTCTCGGCGCATCCACCGCCTTGACGCTCGCCTTGTAGCGGGCGTTGAGATCGTCGACCAGCTCGACCGAGTCGCACTGGCGCACGACATGCTCGTTGGTGAGCACGTGCCCCTCGCGCGTGACGACGATGCCGGTGCCGGTGGCGGAGCGCGCGGGCGGCTTCGCGAGCGCCTTGGAATCGCCGGGCGGCAGCGCAGCCGCTTTCGCGCAGGCCAGGCGCAGCGCTTCAGCCACCTCCGAGCCTTCCTTCGGCGGCGCGAGTTCCGAGCGCTTGACGGTCTTGCGGCCCCGCATCTCGACCTGCTTGCGGTCCTCGCCGAAGTTCTGGATCACGACCTGCGTCACCGTATTCGCCTTGCAGTCGGCGAGGTAGTGCACGCGCGCGCTGTGGATGTCCTTGCCGGAAGCGTGCGGCTGTGCGTGGATGTAGACGCGCCGCACCGTGAACTGCGTGAGGCCCTGCTGCGACTTCACCGCATCGAGGTCGATCGTGGCCTGGTATTCGGCGGGCGAGCGCAGCGCGCGCCAGTCGGCGGCGTGGGCCCCGAACGCCCAGGTCAGGATGCCAAGCGCCGCAATCGAGCGCATTGTCCCAGTGGCCCCGGAATTCAGCGCCGAGGTGCGGTGACCGGCGGTTTCAGCCCCAACCGGGCAACGCGCCGCGCAAATCGCCTGCCATCGAACGTTACGAGTTCCTCGCAATGGCGGCTGGCCGCGAGGTGCAGGGCGTCAGCGAAATCCATGCCCCGCTGGTAGGCGTGTACCGCCTCCATGATCTGCTGTTCGTCCTCGATCGTCACATTTGGCAGTTCGAGCAGCGTACCGAGGCATCGAACGATGTCTTGCGCCGGATGCCGATACACGTAACGCATGACCCACTCGAATTCGAGGATCACCGTCTTCGGGCAGAACACCGCGGGGCCCGACATGACCTGCAGAGCGGCGGGCGACTGCCGGCTGTCATCGTGCCGGAAATAGCGCGTCAGGACGTTGGTGTCAACCGCCCGCATGCGTGCGCCGCACGGCCCTGGCGAGTTCCCTGTCCCACGCCGGCAGTCCGACCTTGCGGCCTTTTCCCTTGAGCAGGCCGTAGCCCGCGCCGGGCTTCGCCGCCTTGCGGCGCACCACGAACATCACCGCCCGGTCGCCCTTCAGCTCAAAACCGATGCGGGCGCCGCTTGCCGCCTGGAGCGCCTCGCGCACCCGCTTGGGAATCACGACCTGGCCCTTGCTGGACATGGTCGAAGTGTCTGCCATAGCCTCGCCTCGCGAAGTAAAACGCGGTAAGAATAGCAGGTGCGGCGCCTGCCGGGTGGTCGCGCCGCCTGATCGGCTTACGCGCCGGCGGTATCCGCCTGCGTCGTGAAACTGTCGGCGAAGAACTCTTCCTCCGGCAGCTTGCACAGCGTGGTGAAGTCGCGCCGCGCCGCATCCACCATCACCGGCACGCCGCAGGCGTAGACCTGGCAGGCCGAAAGGTCCGGGAAATCCTCCATCACCGCGCGGTGCACGAAGCCCGTGCGCCCGCTCCAGCGGTCTTCCGGCAGCGCATCCGAAATCACCGGGATGTACCTGAAGTTCGCATGCTCGGCGGCCCAGCGCCTGGGCAGCGCATCCAGGTAGAGGTCCTTCGGCCGGCGCCCGCCCCAGTAAAGCGTCATCGGGCGCGCGACGCCGGCGTGAAAGGCCTGCTCGAGGATCGACTTGATCGGCGCAAAGCCCGTGCCCGAGGCGACGAGCACGACGGGCTTGTCGGAGTCCTCGCGCAGGAAGAACGTCCCCAGCGGCCCTTCGAACCTCAGGATGTCGCGCTCCTTCATCTTGCCGAAGACGTGATCGGTGAACTGCCCGCCCGCGACGTGGCGCACGTGGAGCTCCAGAAATTCGCCCGCGTGCGGGGGATTGGCCATCGAGAAGCTGCGCCGCGAGCCGTCGCGCAGCAGAAACTCGAGGTACTGACCGGCGAGAAACTCGAGCCGCTCGTTCGCCGGCAGCTTCATCTGCAGCACGATCACGTCCTCGGCAAGGCGCTCGAGCTTTTGCACGCGGCAGGGCAGGGTCTTGATCTGGATGCCCTTGGCGGCGCCGAGCGTGCGCGCCTCGATCACGAGATCGCCCAGGGGTCTTGCCTGGCAGAGCAGCACCTTGCCCTGCGACTTCTCCAGATCCGTGAGCGCCTTCTTCTGGTAGATGCCGTAATCCACGCTGCCCTCGAGGATCTTCGCCTTGCAGCTGCCGCAGGCGCCGTTCTTACAGCCGTAGGGCAGCACGTAGCCCTGGCGCAGCGCGGCGATGAGGACGGCCTCGCCCGCTTCGGTCTGGAATTGCAGCCCGCTCGGGCGGAGGGTGATAGTCGACATGCTCGCTAGAATAGGCGCATGCAGCGCTTGTTGATCGTGGGCCACGGCGACATCGCCGAGCGCGTCCGGGCGCGCCTGCCCGCCGGCGTCGAGTTCCGCTCGATCGCGCGGCGTCTGGGCGCCGATCTCGACCGTCCGGAAACCCTCGCGGCCTGCGCAGGCTGGGCCGACGCCGTGCTGCATTGCGCGCCGCCGCCCTCTTCCGGCGAGCGCGACCCGCGCACCGCGAGCCTGCTCGCGGTGATCGAGCGCGGCGCGATTATACCGGCGCGCGTGGTCTACCTGAGCACGAGCGGCGTCTACGGCGATTGCGGCGGCGCGCTGGTGGATGAGACCCGACCGGTGAATCCGCAGAGCGCGCGCGCCAGGCGCCGGGTGGACGCCGAGCGGCTTTTGCAGAGCTGGTGCGCCGCGAGGAACGTGGCGTTCGTCGTACTGCGCGTACCGGGGATCTATGCGGCTGATCGCTTGCCGCTCGAGCGGCTGCGCGCCGGAACGCCCGTGCTGCGTGCCGAAGATGACGTCCATACCAATCACATCCACGCGGATGACCTTGCTTCGATCTGCCTGCGCGCGCTGGAAGGCTCGGCGCCGCCGGGTGTTTACAACGCGTCGGACGATTCCACGCTGAAGATGAGCGATTGGTTTGATTTGCTGGCGCAGCGCGCCGGGCTGCCGCGGCCGCCGCGCATCGCGCGCGCCGCGGCGGGGGCTTTCATTTCTCCGGAGATGCTGTCGTACCTGAGCGAATCGCGGCGCCTCGCCAACGGCAAGCTCAAGCGCGAGCTGGGCGTGCAGCTGCGCTACCCCACCGTGTTCGAGGGCGTGCCGCGCCTCGCGGCGGCCGTCGCATGAGCGCGCTGCTGGTATTCACCAATCTGCCGGACCGCGCCGCGGCCGAAAAGCTCGCGGAGGCGCTCGTCGCCGAGCGCCTCGCGGCCTGCGTCAACATCCTCGGCCCGTGCCGCTCGGTGTATCGCTGGCAGGGCGCGGTGCACAAAGACGAAGAACACTTGATGCTGATCAAGTCGACCGCGGATCGCTACGCCGCGCTCGAAGCGGCGATCCGCGCCGCGCATCCTTACGAACTTCCCGAGATCGTGGCGGTCCCAATCGAGCGCGGGCTGCCGGCCTACCTCGAGTGGATGGCCGCGGAGACGGCACCGAAACCATGAAAAAGCTGTTGGCCTTTCTCTTTCTCGTCGTCACGCTCGCCGCACCCGCGGCGGCGCAGGACCTGCTCGAGCCCGAAAAGGCCTTCCGCATGCAGGCGCGCGCGCTGGACGCACAAAACCTGGAGGTGCGCTTCGCGATCGCCGACGGCTACTACATGTACCGCGAGCGCTTCAAGTTCGCGCTGGAGGACGCGGGCGGCGCCAGGCTCGGCGCGCCCGTTTTCCCCGCGGGCGTGCGCAAGACCGACGAGTTCTTCGGCGAGGTCGAGACCTACCGCAAGGAGGTCGCGATCCGGCTGCCGGTGGATGGGGCGCAAGGCGCGCTCAAGCTCCTCGTGACTTCGCAGGGCTGCGCGGACACGGGCGTGTGCTACGTGCCGATGGACTCCAGGGCCACGATACAGATGGCCGCCCTGACGCCGGGCGGGCCGGGCGTGACGCAGGCGCCGCTCGCGCTCGATCCGCAGCCGCGCGTTTCGCTTTCGGCGAGCGATCTGGACGTGGCGGCCATGTTCCAGTCGGGCAGCTTCTGGCTGGTGCTGGCGAGCTTTCTCGGATTCGGCGTGCTGCTGGCGTTCACGCCCTGCGTGCTGCCGATGGTGCCCATCCTTTCCGGAATCATCATCGGCGAGGGCAAGAGCCTCGGCAAGCTGCGCGCGCTGATCCTGTCGGTGGCTTACGTACTGGGGATGGCGGTGGCTTATGCGGCCGCGGGCGTGGCGGCCGCCTATTCGGGCTCGCTCATTGCCGCGGCGCTGCAGAACGCCTGGGTGCTCGGCGCGTTCGCGCTGGTGTTCGTGGCGCTCGCGCTCTCGATGTTCGGCTTTTACGAGATCCGGTTGCCGTCGTTCCTGCACCACCGCCTGCACGCGGCGCACGGCAAGCTCGAAGGCGGCAAACTCGCCTCGGTCGCGATGATGGGCGTGCTCTCGGCGGTGATCGTGAGCCCCTGCGTGGCGGCACCGCTCGCGGGCGCATTGCTCTACATCAGTCAGACGCGCGATGTGCTGCTGGGCGGTGCGGCGCTTTTCGCCATGGCGCTCGGCATGGGCTTGCCGCTGCTTGCGGTCGGCGTGTCGGAAGGCGCGCTGATGCCCAGGAGCGGCGTCTGGATGAACAGCGTGAGGCGATTCTTCGGCGTGCTGTTGCTCGCGGTGGCGATCTGGATCGTCTCGCCGGTACTGCCCGAGTGGGCCGTGATGACGGTTTGGGCCGCGCTCGCGATCGGCTCGGCGATGTTCCTGCGCGCGATCGATCCGCTGCCGGCCAACGCGCACGGCACGCAACGCCTGGCGAAGGCCGCCGGCATCATGGCGCTCATCGCGGGCGTCGCGCTGCTCGTCGGCGCGCTCGCCGGCAGCCGTGATCCGTTACGCCCGCTCGCCGGCGTGCTGCAGGCAGGCGCCCCGGCGGCGGCACCGACGAAGTTCGTGCACGTCGCCTCGGTGGACGAGCTGGACCAGAAGCTGCGCGCACCGGGACGCCCGGTGATGCTCGATTTCTATGCCGACTGGTGCGTGTCGTGCAAGGAAATGGAAGCGTTCACCTTCAGCGATCCGCGCGTGCGGGCGAGGTTCGAAACGATGCTGCTCCTGCAGGCGGACGTGACCGCGAACACCGAGGCGCACAAGCTGCTGCTGAAGCGCTTCTCGCTTTTCGGCCCGCCCGGCATCATTTTCTTCGACACGCAGGGCCGCGAGATCCGGGGCCTGCGCGTGGTCGGCTACCAGAACGCCGACAATTTCCTGAAAACGCTCGATAAATTGGGGTCAGAGTAGTTACTCTGACCCCAACAGGCGTTCGGTGAGGCGCACCCAGTAGCTCGCGCCAAGGGGCAGGATGGCGTCGTTGAAATCGTAGTGGGGGTTGTGCAAGAGACACCCGCCGTCGCCGGGGCCGTTGCCGATGAACACGTAGCAGCCGGGTTTCACCTGCAGCATGAAGGCGAAATCCTCCGATCCCATCACCGGCTCGGTATTGGCATTGACGTTCTGCGCGCCGACCAGGCCCCGCAGCAACTCGGCGCAGAACGCCGTCTCGCGTTCCGAATTCACCACCGGCGGATAGCGGCGCTCGTAGCGCACTTTCGCCGCGGCGCCGAAGGTGCGCGCGACGTTCTCGCTGATTTCGCGCAACCGCCGCTCCAGCAGGTCCTGCGTCTCGGGACGGAAGGCGCGCGTCGTGCCCCGCAGCACGATGCCATCGGGAATCACGTTCCAGGTATCGCCGCCGTGGAACTGCGTCACGCTCACGACGCCGGCATCCACGGGACTGACGTTGCGCGACACGACCGACTGCAGCGCCTGCACCAGGCTCGCGCCGGCGACGATCGGGTCGACGCCGGTGTGCGGCAGCGCGGCGTGCGAGCCGCGCCCCTGCAGCTCGATCTCGAAGGTGTCGAACGAGGCCATCATCGGCCCGGGACGCATCTCGAAGTGCCCCAGCGGGATGCCCGGGTAGTTGTGCATGCCGTAGACCGATTCGCAGGGAAACTTCTCGAACAGGCCGTCGGCGACCATGGCGCGCCCGCCGCCCTCGTTTTCTTCGGCCGGCTGAAAGATGAAATGCACCGTGCCGTCGAAATGGCGCGTTTCGGCGAGGACCTTGGCGGCGCCCAGCAGCATGGCGGTATGGCCGTCGTGGCCGCAGGCGTGCATGCGGCCGGCGTTCACCGAGCGGTGCTCGAAGCCGTTCTTTTCCTCGATGTGCAGCGCGTCCATGTCGGCGCGCAGGCCGATCGCACGCCCGCCGGAGCCCGCCTTGAGCGTGCCGACGACGCCCGTCCTGCCCAAGCCGCGATGCACGGCGATGCCGAACGATTCGAGCCGCCGGGCGACGATGTCGGAAGTGCGGTGCTCCTCGAAGGCGGTCTCCGGATGCTGGTGCAGGTCCCGCCGCCACGCGGTCATCTCGCCGGCCAGAATCACGATGCGCTCGATTGCTCCCATGCAATGACCTCCTCGGTGCGAAGTTTACAATGGCTTCATGCGCCGGCACCTGCTTGGCATCGACCACGCCGTCATCCTGACCCGCGACCTCGAGCACGCGCGCGAAACCTACGGCCGCCTGGGGTTTACTCTGACCCCCAGGGGCTACCACACGCTCGGTTCGCAGAACCACTGCATCATGTTCGGCAGCGACTACCTCGAGCTGATGGCGGTGCCGCGGCCGCATCCGGCGCTGCAGTACTTCAGCGATTTTCTCGCCCACGGCGACGGGCTGGCGGCCGTGGCGCTCGCGACCGACGATGCCAACGCGGCGCATGCGGAACTGGGCGCTGCAGGGATCGGGACCGATCCGCCGCTCGATTTTTCCCGCCCGGTGAAGCTGCCCGACGGCACGCACGACGCCGCGTTTCGCATCGTGCAGCTGCCGGTGGCGTCGACGCCCGGCTGCCGGATGTTTCTGTGCCAGCACTTTACGCGCGAAGTGGTGTGGCGGCCCGAGTACCAGCGCCACCCGGTCGGCGCAACGGCCATCGCGGCGTTCGCCGTGATCGCGGACGCACCGCACGAGACCGCCGCGAGCTACGCCGGAATCTTCGACGCCAGACCCATGCCGATTGCGGAAGGGCTCCTGGTGCACACGGGCAGCGCGCCGATCGCGATTGCCTCGCGCTGGAAACTCGGCCATCGACTGGACGGCGTCGGGCTGCCGCTGCGCGCGCGGCCGCTGGTGGCGGCGCTCTTCATCCGCGTGCAGGATCGCGCCACGGCGGCGGCGCAGCTGCGCCGCGGGGGCTTCGCGGCGCTCACGCTGCGCGACGGCTCCTGCGCCGTCAGCGCCGAAGACGCCTGCGGCGTGACGCTCGTCTTCGGCTAGCCTTTCAGCGACTTCGCGGCTTCCAGCGCGAAGTAGGTGAGGATGCCGTCCGCGCCCGCGCGCTTGAACGCGAGCAGCGTTTCCGGGATGCAGGATTCGGGCAGCCAGCCGTTGCCGATCGCGGCGCGCAGCATCGCGTACTCGCCGCTCACCTGGTAGACGAACGTGGGCGCGCGGAACTCGTCCTTCACACGCCGCACGACGTCCAGGTACGGCAGTCCCGGCTTCACCATCACCATGTCGGCGCCTTCGGCCAGATCGAGCCCGACCTCCCACAGCGCCTCGTCGGAATTGGCCGGGTCCATCTGGTAGGTCTTCTTGTCGGCCTTGCCGAGATTCTTCGCCGAGCCGACCGCGTCGCGGAACGGGCCGTAGAAGCCCGAGGCGTACTTTGCCGAGTACGCCATGATCCTGGTGTGGATATGCCCCTTTTTTTCCAGCGCCTGGCGGATGCGGCCGATGCGCCCGTCCATCATGTCGGAGGGAGCGACGATGTCGACGCCGGCTTCGGCCTGCGCGAGCGCCTGCTTTTCCAGCACGTCGAGCGTGACGTCGTTGATGATGTAGCCCGTGCGGTCGATGACGCCGTCCTGGCCGTGCGAGGTGTAAGGGTCGAGTGCCACGTCGGTCATGACGCCGAGTTCGGGAAAACGCTTCTTAAGTGCCGCCACGGCGCGCGGCACGAGCCCTTTCGGATTAAAGGCCTCGCGCCCGTCGAGGGTTTTGAGCTTCGCGTCGATCACCGGGAACAGGGCGAGCACCGGGATATGGTGCTTCACGCACTGCTCGGCGACAGGCAGCAGGCGGTCTACGCTCATGCGTTCGACCCCCGGCATCGACGCCACTTTCTCTACGCGGTTTCTTCCCTCCAGCACGAAAACCGGATAGATCAGATCGTTGGCCGTGAGCACGTGCTCGCGCATCAGCCGGCGTGAAAAATCGTTCCTGCGCATGCGCCGCATGCGGACTGCGGGAAAGCTGCCGTAGAGGTTCATAAGGTCCTGATTGAAGAAGGGTTACCTGCCATGGCCCCGGGCTTGCCGGACCCGCGGGAACTTTTTGGCACTTGGCCGAATCTTATCGTCAGACGATGCAGATCGTCTCCCGCTTCTCCTCCCTGAGCGGGTGCCTCGACGCTAGTTGAGGCGTTTCGCCCCCGGTTGCTTTCCCCTTTGCCGGGGGCCTTT
>SCUH01000036.1 GCA_004298295.1 Betaproteobacteria bacterium
GCGCGCCGAAGCGGAAGGGTTTTATGCGGTGCACCGCGAGCGCCCGTTCTTCAAGGACCTGGTCGAATTCATGACTTCGGGTCCGGTGCTGGTGCAGGTGCTGGAAGGCGACAACGCCATTGCGAAGAACCGCGACCTGATGGGCGCCACCGACCCGAAGCAGGCGGCCCCGGGCACGATTCGCGCCGAGTTCGCGACTTCGATCGATGCCAACGCGGTGCACGGCTCCGATGCGCCCGAAACGGCGCGCACCGAAATCGCCTATTTCTTTCCCGCCTGCGAAGTCTTTTCGCGCTGAGCCCGCGCCGATGAAGGTCAACCTGCTCGATTTCGACCGCGCCGGACTGGAGCGGCTGTTCGCCTCGATCGGCGAGAAGCCGTTTCGGTCGCGCCAGGTGCTGCACTGGATCCACCAGCGCGGCGCGGCCGACTTCGACGCCATGACCGACATCGCGAAGAGCCTGCGCGCGCGACTGGCGGCAACGGCCGAGCTCCGCGTGCCGCCGGTGCTCGGCGACAGCACCGCGGCCGACGCTACGCGCAAGTGGCTTATCCAGGTCGACGGCGCCAATGCGGTCGAGGCGGTCTTCATCCCGGAGGCGGGGCGCGGCACGCTATGCGTGTCGAGCCAGGCCGGCTGCGTGCTGGATTGCGCCTTCTGCTCCACGGGCAAGCAGGGCTTCAATCGCAACCTGTCCACTGCCGAGATCATCGGCCAGCTCTGGATGGCGAACCGCGCGCTCGGCCGCCGGCAGGGCGCCGAGCGGCCGATCACCAACGTCGTCCTGATGGGCATGGGCGAACCGCTGCTCAATCTCGATGCGGTGCTGCCCGCGCTGCGCCTGATGCTCGACGACGACGCCTACGGCCTGTCGCGGCGGCGCGTGACGGTGTCCACTTCGGGTGTCGTGCCGGAGATGGACCGGCTGGCCCGCGAATGCCCGGTCGCGCTCGCGGTGTCGCTGCACGCGGCGGACGATGCGCTGCGCGACCGTCTGGTGCCGGTCAACCGCAAGTACCCGGTGCGCGAGCTGCTCGCCGCGTGCCGGCGCTACCTGGAGCGGGCGCCGCGCGACTTCATCACCTTCGAGTACGTGATGCTCGACGGCGTGAACGATTCGCCGGCGGACGCGCGCGCGCTGCTGAAAGTCGCTGCGCAGGTGCGCTGCAAGTTCAACCTGATTCCGTTCAACCCGTTTCCCGGTTCCGGCTTTCAGCGCTCGGGCGCCGAACGCATCCGCAGTTTTGCCGAGGTGCTGCAGCGCGCCGGCCTGACGGTGACTACGCGCAAGACGCGGGGCGAAGCGATCGACGCTGCCTGCGGCCAGCTGGCGGGCGAGGTCGCCGACCGCACGCGGCGCACGGCGGGGCGGCAGCGGCGCGCGGCGATTCCGATCGTGGAGGTGAACGCATGAAACCCCTGTTGTGCCTCGCCCTCGCAGTGATCCTCGCGGGCTGCGCCGCGCCGCTGCCCGAGCTGCAGGTCGATACCGGCACCAACATGGGCGAAACGGGCGATCCGCGCAACCGCGCCAGGCTTCACACCGAGCTCGGCGCGCTTTATTTCAGCCGTCGCAACATGGCGGTGGCGCTGGAGGAATTGCGCATCGCGCTCGCATCCGATCCGACCTATGCGCCGACGCACGGCATGTTCGGGCTGGTTTACATGGAATTGCGCGAGAACGCGCTGGCCGAGCAGAGCTTCCAGAACGGCCTGCGGCTTTCGCCGCAGGATCCCGACCTGAATCACAATTACGCCTGGTTCCTGTGCCAGACCGGGCGGGAAGCCGACTCGATCAAGTATTTCCTGGCTGCGCTGCGCAATCCGCTCTATACGACGCCCTGGCGCACGCATTCCGCGGCCGGCACCTGCTCGATGCGCCAGGGGCAGGTCAAGGACGCGGAGGGATTCTTCGAGCGCGCGCTGAAGGAGGAGCCGGACGAACTGGCATCGCTGCTGCAGCTCGGCGAGATCCGCTTCCGGCAGTCGCGCTTCGAGGACGCGCGCAAACTGGTCGCGCGCTTCAACAAGCTGGTGGAGCCGACGCCCGAGTCGCTCTGGCTGGCGCTGCGCGTCGAACGCAAGCTCGGCCAGCGCGTCGGCGAAGCGAGCCTGGCCAACCAGCTGCGCCGCCGCCATCCGGGGTCGCGCGAATACCAGCTGCTGCAGCGCGGAGAGTATGACTGACACGCGGGACGACAACTGCGCCGCGGCTCCGGGCCCCGGCGAGGCCGTCGGCGCGGGCGAGCGGCTGTCGCGCGCGCGCTGCGCGGTCGGCCTGTCGGTGGACGACGTCGCGCGGCACCTCAAGTACAGCGCGCGCCAGATCGAAGCGCTGGAGCAGGGTCGTTACGCGCAATTGCCCGGAACCGCGATACTGCGCGGCATGGTGCGCAGCTATGCGCGCCTGCTGAAACTCGATGCGGAGCCGCTGCTGCTGCAGCTGGCCGGAGCCGCTCCGGCGACGCCCGACATCGAGGCGTCCGTGCCGTTTCGCAAACCGATCCCGTTCTCCAACAGCACGCGGCACGTCAATCTGGGTTACGCCCTGCTTTCGCTTGGCGTGCTGGGTGCGGTGCTCGCCGTGGTGCTCGGCTGGCCGGGCGGCCCGTCAGGCGAGTCGAAACTGACTTTTGTGCCCGCGGGACGGGCTCCGGCCGAGGCGATGGCGCCCAGGCCTGCAGCGGTGGCAGAGCACGTACCGCTCGCGGCCGTGGGCACGCCGCAGGCAGTCGTGCCCGCCGCGCCGGCGAGCGACGCCGAATCGCCGCCGCCCGCCCCGGCCGCGAGCGCGCAGCGCATTACGCTGCGCTTCGCCAAGGCCGCGTGGGTCGAAGTGCGCGGCGGCGATGGCAGCGTCCTCACTTCGCAGCTCAACGCCGCCGGAACCTCGCGTGTGGTCGAAGGTGCGCCACCGTTCCGGCTCGTGATCGGCAATGCGCAGCACGTGCAGCTTCGCTACGGTGAGCGCTCGATCGACCTGGCGCAGCACGCCCAGCGCGACGTCGCGCGCCTGACGCTCGAATGACGCCCGCGCAGCGCAGGGCCTCGCGGCAAGTGCGCGTCGGCGCGGTGGCGATCGGCGGCGGCGCGCCGATCGTGGTGCAGTCGATGACCAACACCGATACGGCCGATGCCGAGGGCACGGTGCGCCAGGTGATCGAGCTCGCACGCGCGGGCTCGGAACTGGTGCGCATTACGGTGAACAGCCCGGAAGCGGCGGCGCAGGTGGCGCGCATCCGGGAGCGTCTCGACGCGCTCGGTTGCGGGGTGCCGCTGGTGGGCGATTTCCACTTCAACGGCCACCGGCTGCTCAAGGCGTATCCGGATTGCGCGCGCGCGCTCGCCAAGTACCGCATCAACCCCGGCAACGTCGGCAAGGGCGCCAGGCGCGACGAGCAGTTCGCGGCGATGATCGAGGCCGCGCTGCGCCACGGCGCGGCGGTCCGCATCGGCGTCAACTGGGGATCGCTCGACCCCGAGCTGCTCGCGCGCAAGATGGACGAGAACGCCCGGCGCAGTGCCCCGCTCGCGGCCGGCGCGGTGATGCGCGAGGCGCTGATTGCCTCGGCGCTCGATTCGGCGGCGCAGGCGCAGGCGCTGGGGCTCGCGGCCGAGCGCCTCGTCATCTCGTGCAAGGTGAGTGCCGTGCAGGACCTGATCGCGGTGTACCGCGAGCTCGCGCGCCGCTGCGACTACGCGCTGCACCTGGGACTCACCGAGGCGGGCATGGGCTCGAAGGGCATCGTCGCCTCGAGCGCCGCGATGGCGGTGCTGCTGCAGGAGGGAATCGGCGACACGATCCGCGTCTCGCTCACGCCCGAGCCGGGCGGCGAGCGCACGCGCGAGGTGGTCGTGGCGCAGGAACTGCTGCAGACCATGGGCCTGCGCTCGTTCACGCCGCTGGTCACGGCCTGTCCGGGCTGCGGCCGCACCACCAGCACCTATTTCCAGGAACTCGCCGAGCGCATCCAGGCTTATCTGCGCGCGCAGATGCCGTACTGGCGCGAGCACTATCCGGGCGTCGAGGAGATGCGCGTCGCCGTGATGGGCTGCGTGGTCAACGGTCCGGGCGAATCCAAGCACGCCGACATCGGCATCAGCTTGCCGGGCACGAACGAATTTCCGGTGGCACCGGTCTACGTGGACGGCGAGAAGACCGTGACGCTGAAGGGCGAGCGCATCGCCGAGTCGTTCCAGGCGCTGGTCGAAGAATACGTGCGCCGCAACTACGCGCCGGGCGCGGCGCGGCACCGGGCCGGGCGCCCCATTCCCATCAAGGCCGTGTTTTGAGCGCGACGCTGCAGGCGATCCGCGGCATGAACGACGTGCTGCCGGAGGAAGCGGCGCGGTGGCTCGTGTTCGAGCGCAAGGTGCAGGACCTGTTCGAGCGCTGGGGCTACCGCAACATCCGCATGCCGCTGGTCGAGCACACGGCGCTTTTCCGGCGCGCCATCGGCGAAGCCACCGACATCGTCGAGAAGGAGATGTATTCCTGGCGCGACGAGCTGAGCGGCGAGGACCTGACGCTGCGGCCGGAAGGCACGGCCTCGTGCGTGCGGGCGGCCATCGAGCACAACCTGCTCTACGACGGCCCGAAGCGGCTGTGGTACGCGGGACCGATGTACCGCCACGAGCGGCCGCAGAAGGGGCGCTACCGGCAATTTCACCAGTACGGCGCCGAAGCGCTGGGCTATCCGGGTCCCGACGTCGACGCCGAGCTGATCCTCCTGTGCGCCCGGCTCTGGCAGGAACTGGGCCTGGAAGGCATCCGGCTCGAGCTGAACACGATCGGCTCGCCGGAGGAGCGCGCGCGCTATCGCGCCGACCTGATCCGGCATCTCGAGGCGCATTACGCAGCGCTCGACGCCGATGCCAGGCGCCGCCTGCACACCAACCCCCTGCGCGTGCTCGACTCGAAGAACCCGGCGGTGCAGGCGGTGGTGGCGGGCGCGCCGGACATGATGCAGTATCTCGGCGAAGCGTCGCTCGCGCATTTCGAGGGCCTGAAGCAGCTGCTCGCCGCGGCGGGCGTCGGCTATGCCGTCAACCCGAAGCTGGTGCGCGGCCTGGACTACTACAACCTTACCGTGTTCGAGTGGATCGCCGACCGCCTCGGGGCGCAGGGCACGGTGTGCGGCGGCGGCCGCTACGACGGCCTGTTCGCGCTGATCGGAGGAAAGCCCGCACCGGCGATCGGCTTCGCGCTCGGCTGCGAGCGCCTGATCGGGCTGCTCGCGGACTCGGGCCGCGCGCCAGCGCCCCGGCCGCCCGATGCCTACGTCGTGCACCAGGGCGATGGCACGCTCGAATCCGCCTTCGCGCTGAGTGGCGCGCTGCGCGCGGCGGGCTTCGCCGTGGTGCAGCACGCCGGCGGCGGCAGCTTCAAGTCGCAGATGAGGAAAGCCGATGCGAGCGGCGCGCGGCTGGCGCTGATCCTCGGCGAGGACGAGCTGCGCGCGGCCGCGGTCACGGTCAAGCCGCTGCGCGACGGCCGGCCGCAATGGCGCGAACCGCAGGCAACGCTGGCGCAACGTTTTCCCGAACTGATCAAGGCCCACTGAACATGGCAACGCAGAATCTCGACCTCGAAGAGCAGGAACAGCTCGCCACGCTCAGGGCGTGGTGGCACGATAACGGCAATCTGGTGCTCGGCCTGATCGCGGCCGTCGCGCTGGGCATCGCCGCCTGGCAGGGCTGGCATTGGTACCAGCGCCATCAGGCCTGGCAGGCGAGCGCCCTCTACGAAACGCTCGCCCGGGGCGCGCGCAGCGGCGACGCCAAGGCGGTGCGCGATGCCGCCGGCGCGCTCGCCGAGAATTTCCCGCGCACGCTGTATGCGTCGCTGGGCGCGCTGACCACGGCGCGCTTCCTGGCCGACGGCGGCGACGCAAAGAACGCCAAGGCCCAGCTGCAGTGGGTGATCGAGCGCTCCGGGTCGGAGGACCTGCGCGACATCGCGCGCCTGCGGCTGGCGGCGCTGCTGCTCGACGAAAAGGCCTACGACGAGGCGCTCAAGCGGCTCGCCGAGAAGCACGCCGCCGCCTACGCCGCGCAATATGCCGCCGCGCGCGCCGAGGTGCTGCTCGCCAAGGGCGAGATCGCGCAGGCAAAGCAAGCCTACCGCGAGGCGCTCGAAAAATCCGACCCGAAGAGCGAGACGCTGCGCGCCGACGTGCAGCTGCGGCTCGACGCGCTGGGAGGCTGACCATGCTGCGGCTGATCGCCGGCGCGCTCGCCGCCACGCTGCTCGCGGGATGCTCCAGCGCGCCGAGCTGGAATCCGCTCGACTGGTTCGGATCGTCGCCCGCCGGCGCAAAGCCCGCGGCGCTGCCCGCGATCAGCGCGACGCGCAGCGTGCGCGTGCTCTGGTCAGCGAGCGTCGGCGCGGCCGACGCCTTCGTCTTCACACCGGCGTTCGCGGGCGACAGCGTCTACGCGGCGGCGCGCGACGGCAGCGTGGTGCGCATCGACGCCGCGACCGGGCAATTGCGCTGGCGCGTATCGACCGGCACGCACCTGTCGGCCGGCGCCGGCAGCGACGGCAGCGTGGTCGCGGTGGCGAGCGACGAAGGCGAAGTGATCGCGCTCGATGCGCAGACCGGCGCGGCGCGCTGGCGCACGCGCGTCTCGAGCGAGGTGCTGGCGCAGCCGGCCGTGGGCGAAGGCCTGGTGGTCGTGCGCAGCGCCGACAGCCGCCTCTTCGCCTTCGGCGCCGGCGACGGCAAACGGCGCTGGGTTTACCAGCGCGCCACGGCGCCGCTCGCGGTGCGCACGCCCGCGGGCGTCACCCTGCACGAGGGCCTTGCATTCGTCGGTTTCGCCGCCGGCCGGCTGGTGGCGCTGACGCTCGCGAGCGGCGGTTTGCGCTGGGAAGTGACGGTGGCCCTGCCCAAGGGCGCGACCGAGATCGAACGCGTCACCGACGTGGTGGGCAATCCGGCGGCGTTGCGCCGCGAAGTCTGCGTGGCGGCGTACCAGGGGCGCGTCGCCTGCTACGAGTGGCAAAGCGGCACCCAGCAGTGGACACGCGACATCTCTACGCTCAGCGGCGTTTCGATCGACGCGCGCTTTGCGTTCGTCAGCGACGACCGCGGCGCGGTGCATGCCTTCGATCGCAGCAACGGGCGCAGCGTCTGGAAGCAGGACCGCTTGGCGCACCGCCAGCTGACGCTGCCGCTGCCCGCGGACAACGAGATCGCGGTGGGCGACCTCGAGGGCTACGTGCACTTCCTCGCGCGCGACACGGGCGCGTTCGTGGCACGCGTCGCGACCGACGGCAGCCCGGTGCGGGCGGCGCCGCTTGCGATTCCGGGCGGCCTGCTGGTGCAGACCCGCAACGGCGGCTTGTTCGCCATCAGCCTGAAGTGAATTCTCGCCCGCGGCGCTGCAGGTGAAGCCGGTCATCGCCCTGGTCGGGCGGCCGAACGTCGGCAAGTCGACGCTGTTCAACCGGCTCACGCGCAGCCGCGACGCCATCGTGGTCGACGTGCCGGGCGTGACGCGCGATCGCCACTACGGCGACGGGCGACTCGGCGACCGGCCCTATTTCGTCATCGATACCGGCGGCCTCGAGCCGGCGGCGAAGGCCGGCATCTACGCGGAGATGGCGCGCCAGAGCGAGCAGGCCATCGCCGAGGCCGATGCCGTGATCCTGATGACCGATGCGCGCAGCGGTCTCGCCGCGGCGGACCGCGTCATCGCCGAGCGGCTGCGCCGCCTGCAAAAACCGGTCTGGATCGCGGTCAACAAGAGCGAGGGCATGGCGCGCGAGACCGCGACCGGCGAGTTCCACGAACTGGGGCTGGGCGACCCCGTCGCGATTTCGGCGGCGCACGGCGAGGGCGTGGGGGAACTCATGGAGGCGGTGCTGGCCAGCTTTCCGGCCGGCGCCGAAGCCGAAGCGCCGGAGAAGGACGATCATCCGCGCGTCGCCATCGTCGGCCGGCCGAACGTCGGCAAGTCGACGCTGATCAACGCGCTGGTCGGCGAGGAGCGCGTGATCGCCTTCGGCGAGCCCGGCACCACGCGCGATCCGATCGAGGTGCCGTTCGAGCGCGCCGGCCGGCGCTACACGCTGATCGACACCGCGGGCCTTCGCAAGCGCGGCAAGGCCGGCGAGGACGTCGAGCGCTTCTCCATCGTCAAGACCCTGCAGGCGATCGAGGCGGCGAACGTCACGGTGCTGGTGCTCGATGCGCTCGACGGCGTGAGCGAGCAGGACGCGCACGTCGCCGGGTTCATCCTCGAGCGCCAGCGCGCCGTGGTGATCGCGGTCAACAAGTGGGATGCGGCCGAGGGCGACGCGCGCGAGCGCATGAAGTCGGAACTCGCCTGGAAGCTCGGCTTTCTCGGCTTCGCCGAGCTGCACTTCATCTCGGCGCGCGACGGGCAGGGGCTGGGCGCCGTGATGCGCTCGGTGGACGCGGCCTACGCGGCCGCGATGGCGAAGCTGTCGACGCCGCGCCTGACGCGCACGCTGATCGCGGCGGTCGCGCGGCAGGCGCCGCCGCGCAAGGGCTATGCGCGGCCGAAGATGCGCTACGCGCACCAGGGCGGGCAGAACCCGCCGCGCATCATCATCCACGGCAATTCGCTCGACCAGGTCGGCGACAACTACCGGCGCTATCTCGAGGGCGTGTTCCGCCGCACCTTCAACCTGGTCGGCACGCCGCTCGCGGTCGAGTTCCGCACCGGGCGCAATCCGTACGCGCCGCTGCGCTCGCGCAAGTCCTCGCATCGAGCGGCGGATCAGAAGAAGTAGCGCAACACGGCCTGCAGGGTGCGTCGCTCGGGCAATGCGCCGAAGTCGCTCGAGGGATCGCCATCGTTGCGCTGCGCCTGCAGCGCCAGGTCCACGCGCGTCCAGTGATAGCGCGCTTCGAGCCATTGCAGCCGGCTGTGGTCGGCGACGTTGTAGCGCACCATGGCCGTCAGATCGAGATGCCTCACCATGGCATCGGTCCAGGTGGCATGGAAAAACAGGTTCTCCCGGGTCACGGGCTCCTGCAGTTTCGCGGCGAAGCTCCGGTAGACGCCGTAGGCGGCCGGCGGTCCCCGGCGCAGCTCGTTCCAGCCGTCCCGATCGAGTCCCGTGCCGTTGTACTCGTATTCGAGCGTGAGCGAAACGTTGCTCTCGGTCGTGTAGGTGAACCCGGCGGCGAGACGCGACCGGAATGCCGCGTCCTCCGGACGCGCCAGCGCCTGCGCCAGCAGGGAGCGGGTGCGGCCGCCGGACCATTCCGCAAACGCCACGGTGGCCTTGTTCAGCAACAGCGCCAGATTGAATCCGAGCTGTGCAGACTGGCCGGTGCCGCCTGACACCAGGAACTGCGGACTGATCTGCTCGGACAGCCTCTGGCTGAAGGCCGCGAGCCAGCGGTCGCGCCGGTTGGTCGCGCCGAGATCGACGCTGTAGGCGCCGGTGCTGGGCTGGTCCGCGAGCTTGGGCGAGTACAGCGCGCTCACCGATCCTCCATCCCACAGTTTCTGCCCCCTCAGCATGACGCTGCCGAGCCGGTTCTCGCGCAGACTGGCGGGATCCGGCGAGACGATCCAACGCAGGGCGCCGGCGCGGAAGTAGTCGGTCGGGTTGTAACCCATCGCCACGCCGTGGCGCGCGTTGATGCGTCCCAGATCGGCCACCCGCTCAGGCGTCGCCTGCCAGCTCAGGTACGCTTCCTTCAGCGTATTGACATTGGTGTTGCCGGCGACATTGCCCAGCCGGTTCACGTCCAGGCGGTCGGCAACTACGGCGCGCCACCCGGCGGCGAAACTGCCGTCGTAACGCACATCGAAGGACAGGCGCTCGCCATGCTGCGGCGCGCCCGCGCCTGTCGACTGGCGCACCGCGGCCTCCGCGAAGACGCGCCAATTCCTGCTGCCCTCGGGCGCCGCCGTGGTCTGATCGGCGAGCAAGAGGGCAGCGGCATCCTCGTCGGTCGCCAGCGCCGGCGTCGCTGCGACGATCAGACCAAGGGCCAGGGCGCGCACGCGTTACTCGGGCCTGAAGCGCGGCAGGTAGTCGCGTTGAAACCACGCCTCGGGCACCTCGCGCCAGGCGTAGTCGCCGTAGCGCATGACCGTCACCCAGTTGGGATCGAGACCGTCGATGATGACGGTTTCGGTCGGACGCTCCACACCCAATTGCGACTGGAAGCGCCGGTAGTACGCCGTCTTCAGCAGCTGCCCGCTCTCGGCATAGAAGCGGCCCTTCACCGGTCGGTTATTCGTGACATCGATCCACATCTCGATGTGATCGTAGGTGACGTCCGTGGCCGCACGGCCGAGCGCCAGCCGGTAGCAGCGGCGCATCTGCCGATCGCCGTCGGCGGTGGCTTCTTCGCCCACCAGTTGCGCGTGGTAGTCCTTCGCCAGGTTGACCGTGACCACGTCGCCGTTGGCGGCCTGTCCCAGCAGCCGCTGCTGCGGCGAGAGGCGGATGCTCGCCTTGCTGGAGGGATCAAAGAACCACAGGTCATTGCCGCTTTTCAGCATCAGCTTGTTGGCGTCGCGCGCCGGCGCGACGAAACGGATGAGGCTGCGGAACTGGCCGCTGTTCGTGTCGGCCTTCGAATAGACGTTGAGCGTATTGCTGCCGGCCTGTTTCCCGTTACGGTATTCGACCAGGGTCACGGTCAGCCCGAACGGCTTGTCGGGATTGCGGATCGCATCGCTCGCCGCGAGGATCGCCTGTGCGCTCGGTGCTGCCGAAGCGATGTGCGAAAAAGCGACCACCGCGGCGCAGAGCGTCAGCCGCTGGAGCTGCGCGGCGGCCTGCGTCTGCCTAGACATGGCGCAGCGCATCGACGATACGCATCCGCGCCGCGCGGCGCGCCGGCCACCACGACGAGACCACCGCGACGACTGCAAGTCCCAGGCCCGTGCCAAGCATCATGCGGATTTCACCCCAGACGCGCACCGTCAGCGGCACCCGATCGACCTGACCGGGCGGCAGCCAGGTCAGGCCCGCATGGTTGATCAGCCAGGCCACGCCGATCGAAGCGGCAACCCCGCAGGCCGCGCCGATCAGCCCGAGCAGCAGGCCCTCGCAAACGAACAACCGGCGAATCCCTGAACGGCGCAAGCCCATCGCGCGCAGCGTGCCGATTTCCGCGGTGCGTTCCATCACGGCCATGCTCATGGTGTTGCTGACCGTGAAGAGCACGATCGCGCCGATCAGCACGGCCATGAACCCGAAGATCGCCGCGAACATGCCGACGGCCTGTCCATAGAACGGGTTGAGCGTCTCGAAATCCTGGACTTCCAGCGGCTCGTCCCGCAGCGTCGTCGCGAGCAGCTCGGTGATCCTCGCCCGGGCGGCCGGGATCTGGCTCGTATGGACGAGTTGCACCACGACCGCGGTCGCCTGGGGCCTGTCGCTGCCGTAGAGCAGGCGCTGCGCCTGCGTCAGGTGCATGCCGACGAACATGTCGTCGAGTTCCTTGAAGCCCTGCCTTTCGGCTTTCACGACCCGCAGCGACGCGACGTTGGGCGCACCGTGCACGTTGGCGGCGAGCAATTCAATGCGGGCTTCGCCGGGCGATCGGACGGGCCGCGCTTCCAGCGCCGCCAGCTCGCTGATATCCGCAGGGGCGCTGGCGCCCGCCGCCGCCTCCGGCCGGAGGTGTTTCGGGCAGTCTGGCACGGCGAGCGGCTGGCACAGCTCGAGCACCCGCGCCACGCCGTTGCCGATGACCACCGCGTCCTCGGCGGTGCCGTTCAGCGAGAATGGCGGCAGCCTGAGCGGCAGACGGTAATCGTTCCACTGGCGCATCCGGTTTCGGTCCGCGACGACGACGCCCGAGCCGATGATCGTGCGCGATACGCCCGCCGCGAAATTGCCGGCGATGCCGCCCAGGGAAATGGTCGGCGTCACCACCGTCACCATGGACGCGAGCACCGGATCGCCCGAGATCGCGCCGATCACGCGCTGGTAATCGGCGATGCCGTAGGCCGCAGGGTTGCCGCTGCCGTAGAGGAAATAGTCCTTGCGCTGCACCTGCAGATGCCCGCCGCGCAGCACGTAGCCGGTCTGCAGGCTGTAGGTGATGTCGCGGCTGTAGCCGCCGAATACCAGGATCGTGATCGCGCCGATGACCATCGCCAGCAGCGTCGTGAGGGAGCGGCGGCGGTTGCGCAGCAGGTTGCGCAGCGCGAGGGAAACGGTTCTCACGGCGTGCGCCCCGTGCGCGACTCGCGGCGCTCGATCTTCTCGATTCTCCCGTCCCGGATCATCACGGCGTCGTCGGCCGCGGCGAGCACGTTGGGATCATGCGAGGAAAACACGAACGACACGTGATGCTCGCGCTGCATGGCGCGCATCAGCTCGATGATGGCGGCGCCGGTCTGGCTGTCGAGATTGGCCGTCGGTTCGTCGGCGAGTACCAGCTGCGGCGCCGGCGCGAGCGCCCGCGCGATCGCGACCCGCTGGCGCTGTCCGCCGGAGAGCTGGCCGGGAAAGTGGCGCGCCCTGTCGGCGAGACCGACCGCTTCGAGCAGGGCGTGCACGCGCCGCTTGCGCTCCGCCGCGGGGACACGGGCGAGCAACAGCGGGTATTCGACGTTTTCGTCGACGGTGAGCACCGGCAGGAGATTGAAATTCTGGAAAATGAAGCCGATGTGCCCGGCGCGGAAGTCGGACAGGGCGTCGTCCGACAGGAGCTGCACCGCTCTGCCCGCGACCACGATCTCGCCCTGATCGGGCAGATCGATGCAGCCGATGACGTTGAGCAGCGTCGTCTTGCCGCTGCCGGAGGCGCCGGAAATCACGGTAAAGCGGTCGGGGCGTATTGCCAGGTCGATCTTGACCAGCGCCGGGACGTCGACTGCATCCAGATGATAGGTCTTGCTGACGCCGTTCAGGACGACGACGTTCATGCTGGGCTCGGGCGGTCGGCGTGACGCCGCAGGAACTGCGGTGGCGTGCGCTTCAGGAATTGCAGCCGCATCGGGTTGACCTCGGGCGCCGCGCCTGTTATGTTGACAATGACAACATTATCCTGCCGCCAAATGTAGACAATGTCAACATCGGGCCCCTACCACCACGGCGACCTGCGGCCCGCGCTGCTGCGGGCCGCTGGCCAGCTTCTGGAAAAACAGGGGCTTGCCGCGCTCAGTCTGCGCGAGACGGCACGCCGTGCCGGAGTGTCGCACAACGCGCCCTACCGGCATTTCCCGGATCGCGGCAGCCTGCTGGCGGCGCTGGCGACGGCAGGTTTTGCGGCGCTCGGCACGGCGATGCAGGAAGCCGCCGCGCACGGTGGCCTGCGCGCCATGGGCGAGGCCTACGTGCGCTTTGCGCTCGAACGCCCGCAGCGTTTCCGGCTCATGTTCGGCGGCGCGCTGCCCATCGCAAAGCACGCCGCGCTGCGCGAAAGCGCGACGCGGGTGTTCGAGGGCCTGGCGCAGGCGCTGGCGCCGCAGCTTGCGGGTCCCGCCGGGCGTGACGCCTCGATCGCCGCCTGGGCACTGGTGCACGGGCTGTCGCAGCTGCTGCTCGACGAGCGCATCGCATCGTCGGCCCTGCGCGGCCGCGAGCGCGACGAGATGGTGCGCGCGGTGCTCGGCTCGATCCGCTTCGCGGCGGCGAAACCTCAGACCCCGGCGTAGCCGGCGAACGCCGCGGCGCAGTTCGCGGCGTCGCCAGGCTGCGCGTGGCAGCGCAGCAGCCGCAGCAGCGGCTTGCCGAGCGCGCGCGGCAGCTTCTGCGACTGCGCCTGCCACAGCGCGAGCGCCCGCTGCGGCGCGCGCGCCGCGAGGTAACCGCTCATGCCGGCGAGCAGCAGGAACTCGCGGTGCTCGCTGCTCAGCTCGGTCTGGGTCGCGAGCAGGTCCGAAGCGAGCGCGGCCATGCGCGGCGCGTCGCGCGCCGCGACGGCGTGCGCCAACCCGATCCAGCGGCGCTGGAATTCGTGCAGCTCCCGGAAGCACGGCGCGGCGACCATGCGCTGCCAGATCGCGCCGGCCTCGTCGGGCGGCAGATACGGGTTGACCGCCTTCGCCACGTGCACCATGGCATGCAGCCAGACGTCGAATTCGCGCGGCGCCCGGCATTCGAGCAGGCGCAGCTTGAGCAGCTCGAGGTCCTTCTGCAGCGACGGCGGGATGCCCTGCGGCTCGGGCATGGTCGCCGCGAGCAGCACGTCGCGCGCATAGCGCGCGAGACGCGTGTTCTCGATACGCTCGAACGTGGCCGCGCCGTGGTGCAAGGGGTTCACGGGGCGGCGCGCGCGCTGCGGCTCGATCAGCTCCAGCACCGGCACGCCCGCGTTCAGCATGCCCACGACGTCGGCGGCGCTCCTTTCGATAAAGCGGTGCCGTGCCGCGTGCAGGTCGAGCAGCGGGTAGAAATCGGAGTTGGCCGGCACGCCGTAGCTGGCGAACAGCGGCTCGAGCGTGGCGCGATCGCCGAGATAGCGCGCATCGAGGTCGCCGATGCTGATCACGTGCACGCCGAACAGCTCGCGCGCCAGCCCCGGCGCCTCGAAGACGCGCGCCTGCGGCGGCAGGGGCAGCGCTGCCGCCCCCGCCACGATCAGCAGGTCGTGCTCGCTGGGGGCGAACACCGCGTAATGCGGGAACGGCTCGCCGAGCGCGCGCATCACCGACGCCAGCAGGGCGGCGTCGATCTCGTAGAGCTGGAACCACTGCACCAGCAGTCCGCCGGGCGCGAGGTGGTTGCGGATGCGCTGGTAGAACTCGCGCGTGAACAGGCTCGAGACGCCGCTCACCCACGGGTTCGAGGGCTCCGAGATGATGATGTCGTAGCGGCGGTTGCGAGTCGAAAAGAAGGTCTTGGCGTCGTCGATCAGGATAGAGCTGCGCGGATCGGCGAAAGCGGCGCTGTTGCGCGGGCTGAAGCCGCGCGCGGCCTCGGCCATGGCGGCTTCGATCTCCACCGTTTCCACGCGCTCCAGGCCGAAGCTCTGCAGCAGCGTGTGCGTGGTGAGGCCGGTGCCGATGCCGATGACCGCGGCATTGCGCGCGTCCGGCTTGAGCGCGAGCGGCAGTGCGCCGGTGAGCACCATGGTGATCTCGTCGCTGCCACGGACACCGTCCGGATCGAGGTTGATGGCGCCATCCGACTTGCCGTTGGTGCGGATGCTCGTCGCCTCGGGGTAGCGTACCAGGTGCACGGTCGCGGTCTTGCCGTCCTTCTGGAACAGGATCTCGGCGTCGCGCGACGCGGACAGTTCGCCGTAGCGGAACACGCCCGCGGTCATCTTGTTGGCGTCCAGTTCGAAACCGAGCGCGAGCGCGAGAAACAGCGCTGCGCAGGCCGTGCCGGCCAGCGTCACGGCGCGCCGGCCGGCACCGAAGCGCTGCAGCAGGACGAGACCGAGCGTCGCGTCGAGGAGCGCTCCCGCCATCAGCGTGCCCTTCAGTCCCCAGACGGGCAGACCGACGTGCACCGCGAGCAACACGCCGGCGATCGCGCCGAGCGTGTTGGCGGCATAGACGCGGCCGATCGCCGCCTCGCCGGCGCCGCGCCGCAGCAGCGCGGCGGTGATCAGCGGCAGCGTCATGCCGGCGCAGAACGTCGCCGGCAGCATGATGAGCGCCGCCACGGCCTGCCCGGACAGGTTGAACAGCAGGTAGCCGGCGTCGGTGCGCGCCAGACCCTGCATCAGCCACTCCATGAGACCAAAGCTGCGGTCGTAGACCGGCAGCGTGGCGAGCGCGGCGAGCCCCATCGCCACCTGCACCGCGCCCAGCAGGCGTTCCGGGCTGCGCGCCGCATCGACGCGCCGCCGGACCGCGAGACCGCCGAGCGCAAGTCCCAGGATGAATACCGACAGCATCAGCTCGAAGGAGTGCGTCGAGGCGCCGAGCACGAGCGACAGCATCCGGATCCAGCTGATCTCGTAGACGAAGGACGCGAGCCCGGTGAAGCAGGCGACCATGAGCAGCAGCCGCGCCGCGCCGACATCCTGCCCGGCGTGCGCAGCGAGCGGCGCGTCGTGCACCGGGCGTGCGAGCCACGCTACGGTCACCGCCAGCAGCAGGTTGATCGTCCCCGCGGTGCGCAGCGCTCCGGGCAGGCCGGCCCAGGCAATCAGGACGAAGCCGCTCGCGAGCACGCCCGCGGCGGCGCCGAGACTGTTGGAAAAGTACAGCATCGCGACCGATTCCCCGGTGCTCGCCGGATGCGCCCGCGCCAGTCCGGCGCTCATCAGCGGGAAGGTCATGCCGAGCAGCACCGACTGCGGCAGGATCAGCAGGCAGGCCAGCGCGAGCTTTGCCGCCAGCGCTGCCGATTCCGAATCGAGCGCCGGCAGCAGGCCCGCGTATGACCAGTCGGTCACGGCGACGAACAGCTCGTGAAATACGAGCGCCACCAGCCCGATCACGGCTTCCACCAGCGCGTACGCGGCGAGTGGGTTGCGCAGCCGCGCGGACCTGCGGCCGAGCCAGGCGCTGCCCGCGGCGAGCCCGCCCATGAACACCACCAGCACCAGCGACTGCGCGTACGCGGCGTGGCCCAGGAACAGCTTCAGGTAATGCGTCCAGATGGATTCGTAAATGAGGCCGGCGAATCCCGACGCGGTGAAGAGCGCGTAATACGCGGCGCGCGGCGTGGCGGGCTGCAGCATGGCGCGCGTTTATAGCACGGCCGATGCCGGCGCCCGTATAACATCCGCCGCAGATGAGTCCGATGGTTCGCCTGGCCGCTTTCTACTTCGTGTACTTCTGTCATCTGGGCGCGTTCGTGGCTTACTTTTCACTCTGGCTCGAGGCGCGCGGCCATGCGCCCGCCGAGATCGCCGCAGCGCTCGCTGCGGCGCAGTTCGTGCGCATCGTGGCGCCGGGCGCGTGGGGCTGGCTGGCGGACGTCTGGAGTGCGCGCATTCCCGGCGGGCGCCGCGGCCTGGTCGCGCTGTCGTCGTTGTGCGCCGCGTTGTGCCTGGCGCTGCTGCCGCTGGCCGCAAGCCTGCAGGCGGTGTTCGCAGTCGTTGCCCTCACCGCGCTCTTCACCTCCGGCATCCTGCCGCTCGTCGAGGCGACCACGCTGGGCGTGCTCGGCGCGCGCATCGAGCGCTACGGTCCGGTGCGCGTGTGGGGCTCGGTGGGCTTCATCGTCAGCGTACTCGCGGTCGGCAGCCTGCTCGACCGGCAGCCGGTCGCCGTGCTGGTGCCGATCATCGCGGCCTGGATGCTGCTCGCCGCGTTGAGCGCGCTCGCATTGCCGCGGGCGCGCGCTGCGCCGGCCGAGCGCGGCGCACCCGGCCTGCGGCGGGTGCTGCGCGAACCCCGCGTGGCGGCACTATTCGCAGCCTGCTTCTGCATGAGCGTGGCGCACGGCGCGCTGTACGTCTTCTATTCCATTCATCTGGTCGGTGCCGGCTACTCGAAGACGGTCGTGGGCCTGCTGTGGACGCTTGGCGTCGTCGCCGAGATCGTGCTGTTTCTCGCGCTGCCCATCCTGTTCAGGCGTTACTCGCTGCGCGCCCTGCTGCTGGCGAGTTTCGCCGCGGCGGCGGTGCGCTTCGTCGCCATTGGCTGGGGCGTGGGCTCTCTCGCGCTGCTGGCCGCGGCGCAGCTGCTGCACGCGCTCACCTTCGGCGCGTATCACTCCGCTGCGGTGGCGGCAGTGCATCGGCTGTTCACCGGCGCGCTCGCGGTGCGCGGCCAGGCGCTGTATGCCAGCCTGTCTTACGGACTGGGCGGCGCCGCCGGCATGTTGCTCGCGGGCTGGAGCTGGAGCGCGCTCGGGCCCGCGGCGACGTTCGGCCTGAGCGGCGCCTTCGGCGTTGCCGGCGCGCTGCTCGTCGCCTGGAAGGTGCGTTTGTAGCGTGCCGCTGCGATAAAATCGGCCGCACGCGACCATGTCAGGCCAAACCCTCTACGACAAGCTTTGGAACGACCACGTGGTGCACGTCGAAGACGACGGCACGGCGCTGCTCTACATCGACCGTCACCTGGTGCACGAGGTGACCAGCCCGCAGGCGTTCGAGGGGCTGAAGCTCGCGGGGCGCAAGCCCTGGCGCATGGATTCGGTGGTCGCGACAGCGGATCACAACACGCCCACCACCGGCTGGGAGCACGGCCTCGCCGGCATCACCGACCGCACCTCGCGCATCCAGATCGAAACGCTCGACGCGAACATCCGCGAGTACGGCGCCAAGGCGTATTTTCCGTTTCTCGACCGGCGCCAGGGCATCGTGCACGTGATCGGCCCGGAGCAGGGCGCAACGCTGCCCGGGATGACGGTGGTGTGCGGCGACTCGCACACCAGCACGCACGGCGCGTTCGGCTGCCTCGCCCACGGTATCGGCACCTCGGAAGTCGAGCATGTCCTCGCAACGCAGTGCCTGGTGGCGAAGAAGATGAAGAACATGCGCGTTGCGGTCGGGGGTGCGCTGGCGCGCGGGGTGGGGGCCAAGGACTTGGTGCTGGCGATCATCGGCCGCATCGGCACCGCGGGCGGCACCGGGCATGCGATCGAGTTCGCCGGCAGCGCGATCCGCTCGCTTTCGATGGAAGGCCGCATGACGGTGTGCAACATGGCGATCGAGGCGGGCGCGCGCGCCGGCATGGTCGCGGTCGACGAGGCGACGGTCGCCTACGTGAAGGGACGGCCGTTCGCGCCGGCCGGCCCGGACTGGGATGCGGCGGCCGCCTACTGGAGGACGCTCAGGAGCGACGCCGACGCGAAGTTCGATCGCGAGGTGTCGCTGCGCGCCGAGGAGATCTTGCCGCAGGTCACCTGGGGCACTTCGCCCGAAATGGTCGTTCCGGTCGACAGCGTGGTACCCGATCCGGAGAAGGAAAAGGACGCCCAGAAGCGCGAAGGCATGGAACGCGCGCTGCAGTACATGGGCCTCGAGCCGCGCACGCGCATCGACGCCATCCGTCTCGACAAGATCTTCATCGGTTCCTGCACCAATTCGCGCATCGAAGACCTGCGCACGGCGGCGGCGGTGGTGAAGGGCCGTCGCGTCGCCGCCAACATCCGGCTCGCGATGGTGGTGCCCGGCTCGGGCCTGGTGAAGGCCCAGGCCGAGCGCGAGGGACTCGACCGCACGTTCCGCGAGGCGGGCTTCGAATGGCGCGAACCCGGATGTTCGATGTGCCTGGCGATGAACGCCGACCGGCTCGAACCGGGCGAGCGCTGCGCCTCGACCTCGAACCGCAATTTCGAGGGCCGGCAGGGCAACGGCGGGCGCACGCATCTCGTGTCGCCGGCGATGGCGGCGGCCGCGGCGATCGCAGGGCATTTCGTCGACGTCCGGCAATGGCGCTAGCGCATGGATAAGTTCACGCTGCTCAACGGCCTCGTGGCGCCGCTGGACCGCGCCAACGTCGATACCGACCAGATCATTCCGAAGCAGTTCCTGAAGTCGATCCATCGCTCGGGCTTCGGTCCGAACCTGTTCGACGCCTGGCGCTATCTCGATCCCGGCGAACCCGGCACGGATCCGGCCCGGCGCGCGCCGAACCCGGCCTTCGTCCTGAACCAGGCGCGCTTCCAGGGCGCGAGCATCCTCATCGCGCGCAAGAACTTCGGCTGCGGCTCCTCGCGCGAACACGCGCCTTGGGCGCTGCTCGATGCCGGGTTCCGCTGCGTCATCGCGCCGTCGTTCGCCGACATCTTTTTCAACAACTGCTTCAAGAACGGGCTGCTGCCGGTGGTGCTGAGCGAAGCCGAGGTCGACGCGCTGTTCCACGACTGTGCCGCGTTTCCCGGCTTCCGTCTCTCGGTGGACCTGGCCGCGCAGACCATCGCCACCGAGAACGGCGACCGCATGATGCGCTTCGAGGTCGATCCGTTCCGCAAGTACTGCCTGCTGAACGGGCTCGACGAGATCGGCCTGACGCTGCGCCACGCCGATGCGATCCGCGCCTTCGAGGCGAATCGCCGGCAGCGCTATCCCTGGCTGTACCGCT
>SCUH01000037.1 GCA_004298295.1 Betaproteobacteria bacterium
CTTCCAGATCAATCCGGCGCCGTTCTGCCTGCTCGACGAGGTCGATGCGCCGCTCGACGACGCCAACACGGTGCGCTTCTGCGAACTGGTGCGCAGGATGTCGGCGCAGACCCAGTTCCTGTTCATCACCCACAACAAGATCACCATGGAACTGGCGGCGCAGCTGATCGGCGTCACCATGCCCGAACCCGGTGTCTCGCGCGTGGTGGCGGTGGACATCGACGAGGCGCTGCGCCTGCGCGAGGAACTCGCGGCCTGAGCCGCGGCGGACCGCGCGGCGGGGCAGCCCCATGACCGAACTCCAACTCGGACTGCTCGTCTTTGGCGCCGTGGTGGTGGCTGGGGTGTTCGCCTACAACCGGCTGCAGGAACGCAGTGCACGGCGCGCCGCGGAACGCGTGTTCCGCTCGGCAGCGGGTGATGCGCTGCTCGGCGAGCCGCCCGCCGCTTGCAGGGAGCCCGGCGCGCCCGAAACCCGGCCGCCGCCCGAGCGCAGCGCAACCTTGCCAGCGGTCGCATTGCCCGATGCGTGCATCGATTACGTGGTGGAGCTTGCGTTCGAGCCGCCGGCTCCGGCCGGACAGCTGCTCGAACTCTGGAAGGTCCATGAGCACCGCTACGCCCGACGCGCCCTGCTCGCCTGCAGTGCCGATGGCGTGCATTGGTCCCGGCTGCCATCGGCCGAGGGTAACGCGCAGGTGCTGCAGGCGGGCCTGCAGCTGGTCTCGCGCGACGGCCCGGTGGACGAAGCCGAGCTGATCGAGTTCCGCGCCGCGCTGGACAGCCTCGCGGCTGCCAGCGGCGCGGGCATCGCGGCGCCGGAGATGCGCCAGGCGGTGGAGCAGGCGCGCGCACTGGATGCGTTTTGCGCCGATGCCGACATCCAGGTCGTGTTTCACGTCATGCCGATGCCCGGTACCGGGTTTGACGAACTCGCGGTGGGCGGCGCGGCGGAGCAGGCCGGACTGGCGCTCGAAGCCGACGACCGCTACACGCTGCGGGATGATGATGACCGCGAAATGTTTTCGCTCGCCTGGCGCGACGGCGCCGGCGGCGCGGGGGGATTGTCGATCACGCTCGATGTGCCGCGCGCGCCCGGCGGACGCGGCAGCTTCCACGCCATGGCGCGCTGCGCACGCCAGCTCGCCGCGACGCTCGGTGGCGCGCTGGTGGACGACAACGGCCAGGTGCTCGACGAGCGCGCGCTCGCGGCGATCGCGGCGCAGCTCGATGCCGTGCACGCGGCGTTTGCCGCCAGAGGCATCGACCCCGGCAGCGCGGTGGCACTACGGCTGTTCTCCTGAGCGATGCCGGTGCCGAGGCAGGCGCGCGAACGCGCCGAGCAGCTGCGACGGGAGATAAGACACCACGATCATCTCTACTACGATTTAAATCGCCCTGAGATCTTGGATCTCGTATACGACCGCCTTTTTGAGGAACTCTCGCAGCTCGAACACGATTACCCTGAATTGTCCAGCCCTGACTCACCAACACAAAGGGTCGGAGGTCGCCCCGGGGCAAAGTTCAAGAAAGTCCGTCATCGAGTTCCTATGCTTTCACTTGAATTTGCATATGATGAAGGTCGAATACGCAAGTTTGATGAAGGCATTCGCAATAAATTGCAGTGCGAAATCGTGGAGTATTCCGCCGAACCCAAGTTTGATGGCGTAGCCGTAGCGCTAACATATGAAAACGGCGACCTCGTTCGAGGGGCAACACGCGGGGACGGCGAAGTGGGCGAGGATGTCACTCGCAACCTACAAACGTTAGGAAATATTCCGAAGCACCTTCCCCTCCACGCAACAGTTCCAACCATTGAAGTTCGTGGTGAAGTAGTAATGCTTAAGCAGGATTTTGAGAACTTGCAGAACAATCAGCGCGAGGCGGGAGAAGCAGAATCACCGAATCCACGAAACGCCGCCGCTGGAAGTTTGCGACAACTGGATCCGGCGATTACGGCAAAGCGGAATTTGCATTTCTTCGCGTATGCAGCGATCGCCGACGACAAGTGGCATTGGGCAACGCACTCACAGTCACTTGCGACACTTAAGACACTCAACTTTACGGTTGCGACCGAATGCAAGGTGGTGAAGGGGATTCAGGGGCTTCTTGAGTACTTCGACTGGCTGGGTGAGCGAAGGCACAAGTTACGTTACCAAATTGACGGTGCCGTCTTCAAAGTAGATGACCTGAGCGCTCAACGTCGACTAGGTTTTCGCGCGCGCGAGCCGCATTTCGCTATCGCGCGCAAGTATCCACCTGAGCAAAAAGAGACCCGTGTACTTGAAATCACGGTTCAAGTGGGTCGCACAGGAACGCTCACACCGGTGGCCAGATTAGAGCCTGTGTTTGTTGGTGGCGCAAAGATAGAAAACGCCACGCTGCACAACGAAAGGGAACTACGCGCAAAGGACATCAGAATTGGGGATGCCGTCCTAGTTCAACGTGCTGGCGATGTAATTCCAGAAGTCGTTTCGGTAATACTGGACAAACGACCCGCCAGCACAACCGCGTTCGAGATGCCAAATAGATGTCCTATCTGTCACTCAGCAGTAATTAGGCATGAAGACGAAGTGGCTGTTCGGTGTTCTGGCGGACTTTATTGCCCTGCGCAACGCAAACAAGCGTTGATTCACTACGCGTCACGTCGCGCAATGAATATTCTTGGACTCGGTGAGCAGATTATTGATGTGCTTGTCGATGACATTGGCATCGAGGCGCCAGCAGACCTATACAACTTGGGTGAGCACGCGTGGATCTGGCTGCTCCGAACCAAACCAGACGCGAAGTTGAAGGACGCCCTTAAGGGCGCAGGTAAACCCGGTGTGCACTACGTAGCATTTCTCGCCAAAGCGGCAACAATGGGATTTTCTGAGTCTTCTACGCTCGCCGACATAGATAAGCAATTGGCACATAGCAGAGGTGCCGGTAGGCGCGCGCAATTGCAAGAGCTGCATATATTGGCACTTGGCGCATGTCCTAAGACGGCTTTAGTTGCCACCTCGGGAAAGACACGTTCCCGCTTAGGGGAACGGGATGCATACAAATTAGCAGAGGAAGTTGAGAATTCCAAACGTCTACCGCTATCACGATTCATTTATGCCTTGGGTATTCGTCATGTTGGCGAGGAAATAGCGAAATTGCTGGCGAATGAATACAAGTCCTTGGACAGATTCATACGGCAGGATTGGATGTCGATCCTGCAAGAGAAGAACAGAATCAAGAGCGAAAATGAAAAACGACGTCGTAGAAATGAAGAACTTATTGCCGAGCCTTTGCGTGGGATCGGCAAAGAAATTCTGGAGAGTCTTACTGGATTCTTTGCGGAAGAACACAATCGGGATGCCATAAAGAAGCTTCGCGAAGCGGGTGTCGCGCCAGAAGCGGTGAGTGAGACTGCTCGGGAAGCCGGCGGAATCTTGCAGGGCAAGCGTTTTCTCTTTACAGGAACCCTCGATTCGATGACTAGGGAGGAGGCAGAAGCCCGTGTTCGGCAGCTTGGGGGTGATGTTGCGAGTGGCGTGTCAAAGTCTTTGAATTTCCTAGTTGCTGGTAACAAGCCAGGTAGTAAGTTAGCGAAAGCTAGTGAACTCGACATCACGATCCTTGACGAGCAAGGCTTTCGGGCCCTTGTGTATCCGGCTGAGTAGCACCCTGGGGACGTCTATGCACGATGACGACGCACAACCACGCAGTGCTCGATTCGACCATACGGGCGGTCCCGTCGCCCACGTGGACAAAGATTACACTTCCCGAACGGCCTGAATTTGGGGCGAGTTCTGATGTCACTTTCCTCAATCGCCGGTCCAATAGCGGTGATCGATGTGGAGACAACGGGGTTATTCCCGTTCCACCATGATCGTGTAATCGAAGTGGCTGCCGTTATTGTGCGAGCTGACGGTGGCATTGAACGTGAGTTCGTATCGCTGGTAAACCCTGCGCGGGATATCGGGCCGAGCCGCGTCCACGGATTGACCTCGGAAGACATTCTCCACGCACCGCAATTTTCGGAGATTGCGGCACTGATGTTGGAGACGCTAGCTGGCACCGTTGCCATAGCTGCTCACAACGTTCGCTTCGATCGCCAATTCTTGGAGAGTGAATTCGCACGACTGGGAAGCCAGTTACCTGAATGCTTCAGCATTTGCACGATGCAACTGGCGGGAGGCGGGAAGTTAACAGACTGCTGTCGTGACTATGACATTTCACTAGAAGGCGAAGCCCATCATGCTCTTGCAGATGCTCGTGCTGCCGCTCGGCTGTTGACATGCCTTCTTGCCGATCAACCTAGATTGGTTCAGAAGCTTCGTCAGCTATCGCCAATTCAATGGCCAACTGTTCCTAAGATTGAGGCGCAACCAGTCACACGTGATGAATCCCGTTGTCGCCAAGCAGAACTGCCGACCTTCATGCAACGTCTTCTCGGACGAAGACGCGATCACGCCCTGCCGGACGCTAGCGACGGCGCAATAATTGCGTACGGAGCACTGCTTGACCGCGCGTTGGAAGATCGTCAAGTGGACGACATTGAATCCGACGCACTGGTGGAAACGGCCGCAAAATGGGGGTTAAGCACAGACCAAATAGACCATGCGCACCGCGACTATCTGAACCAACTTGCCGTCGCTGCCGTGGCTGATGGAAGCGTCTCGGATACGGAACGACGCGATCTGAAGCTTGTCGCACGGTTGCTTGGCCAAACCAAACGCGATTTGGACGAGGTGCTCAACGAGGCCACCGCGATCCTATGCGAGACGCACCGCGATTTGGTTGCAGCTCCAGCAGGGGAGTCAAGTCTGCTGGGGATGCGTGTATGTTTCACGGGTCAGCTGCAGTGTCAGTATTCCGGGCAGTTGATTTCTCGTGAATTGGCAGAAGAGCTTGCCGCCAAAGCCGGCCTGGTCGTGATGGACTCTGTTACCAGGAAGTGTGATCTGCTTGTCTTGACCGACCCACACTCACAGTCCGGAAAAGCCAAGAGGGCGCGGCAATATGGCATTCGGATCATGCACGAACCCGTTTTCTGGAAGGCGATCGGCGTTCGTCTCTGAAGGGCACTTTGCGATGGCCCCTTACAATTGATACGACATGATCCAATCTAAGAAAATCAGAAAGGCAGTGTTTCCGGTGGCGGGCCTGGGCAGCCGCTTTCTCCCGGTGACCAAGGCAAGTCCCAAGGAAATGCTGCCGGTCGTCGACAAACCGCTCATCCAGTACGCGGTGGAGGAGGCCGCCGCCGCAGGCATCACCGACATGGTCTTCGTCACCGGCCGCAACAAGCGCGCGATCGAGGACCACTTCGACCGGGTCCACGAACTGGAAAGCGAGCTGACGGCCAAAGGCAAGACCGACCTGCTGGAGCTCGTGCGCGGGGTGCTGCCGACGGGCTGCCGCTGCATCTACATCCGCCAGGCCGAGCCGCTCGGGCTCGGGCACGCGGTGCTCTGCGCGCAGCCGGTGGTCGGCGACGAGCCCTTCGCGGTGCTGCTCGCCGACGACCTGATCGACGCCGAGCCGCCGGTCATGCGCAGCATGTGCGAGCGCTTCGCCGCCGAGGGCTGCGCGCTGCTGGGTGTTGAGGACGTGCCGCAGGCGAATACCGCGAGCTACGGCATCGTGATCCCTGCCGACGCGAACGCTGCGGTGACGGCTATCACCGGCATCGTCGAGAAACCGGATCCGGCGACGGCGCCTTCGACGCTTGCCGTGGTGGGGCGCTACGTGCTCACGCCGGCAATCTTCGCGTTGCTCGCGGATGCGCAGCCCGGGCGCGGCGGCGAAATCCAGCTGACCGACGCGATCGCACGCCTGCTCGCCCGGGAGCGCGTGCTGGCGCAGCGCCTGCATGGCCGGCGCTACGATTGCGGCTCGAAGCTCGGATACCTGCAGGCGAGCGTGGAATTCGGCCTGCGCCATCCGGAGACGGGCGCCGAGTTCGGGCGCTATCTGGCGCAGCGCGGATGAACACGCCCTGCGTGGGCGATTTCCGGCGCACCGGGTATTGACATGACAGCCGATACGCCCGAACTGAAGGATGCCTGGCGCTTCCTGGAGAATTCCGACCCGATCGCGAGCGCGCAGGAAGTCGAGGCCGCGATCCGCCGCATCGCCGCCGAGATCGAAGCGCAGCTGGCCGCCGCGTACCCGCTAGTGCTCGTGCTGATGCGCGGCGCCGTGGTGTTCGCGGGGCAGCTGCTGCCGCGGCTGCGCTTTCCGCTCGAGCTCGACTATGTGGACGTTTCGCGCTACGGCGCCGGGACACAGGGCGGAGCGCTCGCCTGGCGCGTTGCGCCTGGCGGCAATGTCCGAGCGCGCGCAGTGCTGGTTCTCGACGATATCCTCGATGGCGGCCAGACGCTGGGCGCGATCCGCGACCGCGTGCTCGCGCTCGGCGCGGCGAGCTTCCACTGCGCGGTGCTGGCGGACAAGCAGCTTGCTCAGGCAAAGCCGATCGCCGCCGATTTCGTCGGTCTGCGCATTCCGGATCGCTTCGTCTTCGGTTGCGGCATGGATGCCTGCGGCCAGTGGCGCAATCTGCCCGAGATCCGTGCCATGAGGGGCCGCTGACATGCTGGCGGTGATCGGCGGCAGCGGCCTGTCGCAGCTTGCCAGCCTCGAAGTGACCGAGCGCAAGGCGATGGCGACGCCCTACGGCGAACCCTCGGGACCGCTCACCATCGGGCGCCTGGACGGCCATGCGCTGGTGTTCTTCGCGCGCCACGGCTACGGGCACACCATCGCGCCGCACGAAGTCAATTATCGCGCCAACCTCTGGGCACTGAAGAGCGCAGGCGTCGACGCGGTGGTCTCGATCGCTTCGGTAGGCGGCATCCGGCGCGACCTCCGGCCCGGTGCGCTGGTGCTGCCGCACCAGATCATCGACTACACCTGGGGCCGGCGCGCCACGTTCTTCGAAGGCGCGGGCGCCCCCGTGACGCACATCGATTTCACCGAGCCGTATTCCGGCGCACTGCGCGCGCGCCTGCTGCGGGCCGCCGCCGCGTGTGGCGAAACGCTGCTCGACGGCGGAGTCTATGCGGCAACGCAAGGCCCGCGCCTGGAGAGCGCCGCGGAGATCGACCGCCTGGAGCGCGACGGCGCCGACATGGTCGGCATGACGGGCATGCCGGAAGCCGCATTGGCGCGCGAGCTCGAGCTGGAGTACGCGGCGCTCGCCGTCGTCGCCAATCAGGCGGCGGGGCGCGGCGAGAGCGCGCACAGCGTTTCGCTCGAGCGCATCGAAGCGGTGCTCGGCGCGGCCATGGCGCGCGTGCGCAACATCGTTGCACGGCTGGCTGCCGGATGATCCGCAGCGTGCTCAGGATGGGCGATCCGCGCCTGCTGCAGCGCGCGCAGCCGGTGACGCGCTTCGACACCCAGGAACTGCGCGACCTGCTGCGCGACATGCGCGACACCATGGCGCATCTCGCCGGTGCCGGGCTGGCGGCGCCGCAAATCGGGGTCGGCCTGCGGGTGGTGATTTTCGGCGTCCGGTCCAACCCCCGCTACCCGCAGGCGGAGGAGGTTCCGGATACCGTACTGATCAATCCGCTGATCGAGCCTCTGTCCGGCGAGATCGAAGAAGACTGGGAAGGCTGCCTGTCGGTACCCGGGTTGCGCGGCTGGGTGCCGCGACCTGCGCGCGTGCGCTATGCGGGCTGCGACGAGCGGGGCCAGCGCTTCGAGCGCATGGTGCAGGGCTTCCACGCGCGCGTGGTGCAGCACGAGTGCGATCATCTCGAGGGCATCCTCTACCCGATGCGGGTGCGCGATTTCTCGCGCTTCGGCTTCATCGATGCCCTGTTTCCCGGCGAACCGCTGCCGCTCGAGGAATAGCGCGCGGCCGCAGGCCGGCGCGCTCAGACCTGCAGTGCCGCGAGCAGTTCCTGCTCCAGCCTGAGCACGCTTTTCGCGTCGGCCAGGGCATCGCCCGAGAGCAGGAACACGTCCTCGGCGCGGTCGCCGAGCGTGTTGATCTTGGCGGAATGCACATTGATGCGGTGGCCCGCCAGCACACGCGCGAGGCCATAGAGCAGACCGGGGCGGTCGGCGGCCACGATCGAGAGCACCTGGTAGGCGCCGCGCTCGTCCGGCCGGATGTCGACCACGGGCGAGACCGGGTAGTGGCGTACACGCCGCGACAGCCGTCCCGAGCGCGGCGGCGCGAGCGGCGCCTTCGACGCCAGCTCCTCGGCGAGCCCGTTCTCGATCAGGCTGATGAGATCGCGGTAATGCACGCCGCGCCCCTCGCCGAGCACGAGGAAGGTATCGAGCGCGTAGCCGTGGCGCGTGGTGTGGATTTTCGCTTCGACGATGTTGAAGCCGGCGCGCTCGAAGTAGCCGCAGATGCGCGCGAACAGCTGCTCGCGGTCGGGCGCGTAGACCATCACCTGCAGGCCTTCGCCCATGGGCGCGAGTCGCGCCTTGACCACCGGCGCCGGGGCCTGCACGCGGTAGTGCAGGTTGCGCGTCTGCCAGGCGATCTCCTGCGCGTCGTGGCGCAGGTAGTACGGCGTATCGAGCTGCGCCCAGAGCGGCTGCTCGACCAGCGGCGAGAGCGCGTACAGCCGCAGCAGCCGTGCTGCTTCAGCCTGTTTCTCGGCGACCACGGTCTCGGTCTGCGGCAGCTCGCCGGCGAGCACGCGACGCGCGGCGCGAAACAGATCTTCCAGCAGCTTCGCCTTCCAGGCGTTCCAGACCTTCGGGCTGGTGCCACGCACGTCGGCCACCGTGAGCAGGTAGAGCGCGGTGAGGCGCCGCTCGTCGCCCACGCGGGCGGCGAAGGCGCGCACCACTTCCGGGTCGTGCACGTCCTGCTTCTGGGCCACCGCCGACAGGCTGAGGTGGTGCTCGACCAGGAACGCCACCAGTTCCGAATCTTCGCGCGCCAGGCCGTGGCGCCGGCAGAAACGCCGTGCATCGCGCGCGCCGAGCTCGGAGTGGTCGCCGCCGCGGCCCTTGGCAATGTCGTGGAACAGCGCCGCAATGTAGATCAGCCAGCGCCGCTCGAAGCCGCTCATCAGCTGACTGCACAGCGGGAACTCGTGCGCCAGCTCCGGCATGGTGAAACGGCGCAGATTGCGCAGCACCATCAGGATGTGCTGGTCCACGGTATAGACGTGGAACAGGTCGTGCTGCATCTGCCCGACGATGCGGCCGAACTCCGGCAGGTAGCGGCCCAGGATGTCGTACTGGTTCATGCGCCGCGACTCGTGCACGATGCCGCGCGGCTGCTGCAGGATCGAGAGGAACAGCAGTTGCGCCACCGGATCGCGCCGGAATGCGGCATCGACGCGGGCACGCGCGCGCCACAGCGCGCGCAGCGTGGTGGCGGTCATACCGCGCAGCCCGGGATGCTGCTGCAGCAGCAGGAAACTCTCCAGAATGGCGCGCGGGCAGCGCTCGAACAGCGCTTCGTCCTGCGCCTCGAGCAGCTCGCCGCGCACCTGAAAGCGCTCGTTGAGAGCGCGCGGCGGCGTCGCATCGGGGGGTGCGAGCCGCGCCGCAAGATTCTGCAGCAGGATCGCATTCAGCTGGGTCACTCCCTTGGCGTTGCGGTAGTAGCGCTGCATCAGACGCTCGCCGGCGCGGCGCGACCCGGCCGAGCGCAACCCGCACTGCTCGGCGAGCGCGTTCTGGTAATCGAACACGATCCGATCCTCGCGCCGTGCGGCGAGGTAATGCAGCCGGATGCGCAGGTCCTGCAGCAGGGCCTCGTGGCGCGCCAGCTGCAGCGCCTCGGCGTGCTGCAGCAGTTGCTCCCGCTCGAGGTCGCGCCAGCGCTCGCCGAGGCCGCAGGCGCGCGCGATCCAGCGGATCACCTGCAGATCACGCAGCCCGCCGGGCGCCTCCTTCAGGTTGGGCTCGAGCGAGTAGGGCGTGTCCTGGTGCTTGGCATGCCGCTGCTCCTGCTCGAGCTGCTTCGCCCTGAGGAACGCGCCCGGATCGCGCATCCGCGCGACCGCCGCCGCCAGGTGCCGATAGAGCGCCGCGCTGCCCGCCAGTCGGCGCGCCTCGAGCAGCGCAGTCTCCACGGTGACGTCGGCGCGCGCCGACTCGACACAGGACTCGACCGTGCGCACGCTGTGCCCGGCCTCGATGCCGATGTCCCACAGCAGGCCGATCAGTTTCGCCAGCCGCTCGTGCTCCTGCGGACTCGGGTCGCGCGCGAGCAGCACCAGCAGATCGACGTCTGAATGCGGAAACAACTCGCCGCGGCCGTAGCCGCCGGTGGCCACCAGCGCGCCGCCCCGGACCGGCGCGAGCGCACGCCAGACCTCCACCAGCACGCGGTCGATCAACCGGGCGTGCTGGTGCAGCAGACGTCCCGGCGACATCCCCACGGCATAGGCTTCACGCAGCGTGTGCCGTCCGTCGCGCAGTCGCGCGCGCCAGCGCTCCGCCATCGAGTCCACGGCCTGCGCCAGCGCGCTCACCGTCGCGCCACCCGCCTAGGGGACAAATGCCGGCGGCGGCGGCGTCCCGGCCGAGAGCGTCATCACCTCGAAGCCGCTGCCGCTGACGAGCACGGTGTGCTCCCATTGCGCCGACAGGCTGTGGTCCTTGGTCACGATGGTCCAGCCGTCGGCGAGCTCGCGGATCGGTGCCTTGCCGGCATTGATCATGGGCTCGATGGTGAAGGTCATGCCGGGCTCGAGCACCATGCCGATGCCCGGCCGGCCGTAATGCAGCACCTGCGGCTCCTCGTGGAACTTGCGCCCGATGCCGTGGCCGCAGAATTCCCGCACCACCGAGTAGCCGTGGCTTTCGGCGCATTGCTGGATGGCGGCACCGATGTCGCCGAGGTGCGTGCCGGGGCGCACCTGGGCGATGCCGCGCCACATGCACTCGTACGTGACTTCGATCAGGCGGCGTGCCTGGATGCTCGGTTCGCCGACGAAGAACATGCGGCTGCTATCGCCGTGGTAGCCGTCCTTGATCACGGTGACGTCGACGTTGACGATGTCGCCCGGCTTGAGCACGCGGTCGCCGGGAATGCCATGGCACACCTGATGGTTGACCGAGGTGCAGATCGACTTGGGGAACGGCTTGTAGCCGGGCGGCGCGTAATTGAGCGGCGCGGGGATCGTGCCCTGCACGCCGACCATGTAATCGTGGCAGAGATCATTCAGGCGGCCCGTCGTCACGCCGGGGCGGATGTGCGGCGCGACGTAGTCGAGCACCTCCGCCGCGAGTCGACCGGCCACGCGCATGCGGGTGATTTCTTCGTCCGTCTTCAGGCTGACCGGCATCAGGGCTGGGGAAAAAACGCTGATTATGCTAGAATTTTTGGCTGATCCGACGGATTTCCGCCGGGTCAAATTCCCGCCCGGCCGGCAAGGGTGTTCCCGCTTCACGCGGGGATCGTTGGTAGGCCGGTGCGGTTGTGATCAACCCTGCACAGGAGCTTACATGTCCGTCACGATGCGTCAAATGCTGGAGGCCGGGGTCCACTTTGGCCACCAGACGCGGTACTGGAATCCGAAGATGGCGCCGTTCATCTTCGGCCACCGCAACCGGATCCACATCATCAACCTGGAACGCACGCTCGCGCTGTACCAGGACGCGACCAAGTTCGTGCGCCAGCTCTCGGCCAACCGGGGCGCGGTGCTGTTCGTCGGCACCAAGCGCCAGGCGCGCGAGATCATCCGCGAGGAAGCGCAGCGCTGCACCATGCCCTACGTCGACCACCGCTGGCTCGGCGGCATGCTGACCAACTTCAAGACCGTCAAGCAGTCGATCAAACGCCTGAAGGAAATGGAGCAGATGGCGCAGGATGGCACCCTCGAGCGCCTGTCCAAGAAAGAGGCGCTCGGCATCCAGCGCGACATGGACAAGCTGATGCGTTCGCTCGGCGGCATCAAGGAGCTCAACGGCTTGCCGGATGCACTGTTCGTGATCGACGTCGGCTACCAGAAGGGCGCCATCGCCGAGGCCAACAAGCTCGGCATCCCGGTGGTCGGCGTCGTCGACACCAACCACTCTCCGGAAGGCATCGATTACGTCATCCCGGGCAACGACGACTCGAGCCGCGCCATCCGGCTGTATGCGCGCGGCATTGCCGACGCGGTGCTCGAGGGCCGCAACCAGGCGGTCGAGGAAGTGGTGACGGCCTCGCGCGACGAGTTCGTCGAAGTCGAGGCGGAAGGCGGAGCCTGAGGCCCGCCACGGCGCGACGCAGGGGCCGAAGGCCCCTTTTTTTCAGCCTCAGGGACAGCGAAGGAGCGACAACAGCATGGCGGAGATCACAGCCAGCCTGGTCAAGGAACTGCGCGAGATGACCGGGCTCGGAATGATGGAATGCAAGAAGGCGCTGGCTGAGTCCGATGGCGACCTCCAGAAGGCGGAAGAGTTCCTGCGCATCCGCAGCGGCGCCAAGGCGAGCAAGGCGGCCGGGCGCATCGCATCCGAGGGCGTGATCGGCGCGTGGCTGGCACCCGACGCGCGCACGGGCGCGCTGGTCGAAATCAATTGCGAGACCGATTTCGTGGCGAAGAACGCCGATTTCGTCGCCTTCGCGCGCCGCCTCGCCGAGATGGTCGCAACCGCGAACCCGGCCGACGCTGCGGCGCTCGGCGCGCTGCCGATGGACGGCACCACGGTCGAGGTGCGCCGCCAGGCGCTGGTGCAGAAGATCGGCGAGAACATCTCGATCCGCCGCCTGGAGCGCCTGCACACGGCCGCCCGGCTGGCGCTGTACCTGCACGGCACCCGCATCGGCGTGCTGGTCGAATACGAGGGCGCCGAGGAGGCCGGCAAGGACCTTGCGATGCACATCGCCTTCGCCAAGCCGGCGTATCTGAACCGCGGCGACGTGCCCGCGGCGATGCTCGCCCGCGAGCGCGAGATCCTGCAGGCGCGCGCCAGGGAATCCGGCAAGCCGCCCGAGATCGTGGCGAAGATGGTGGAGGGCGGGCTCAACAAGTTCCTCGGCGAGATCACGCTGCTCGGCCAGGCGTTCGTCAGGGACGACAAGCAGACGGTGGACAAGATGCTCGCCGCCAAGCAATCGCGGGTGCTTGGCTACCGCTTTCTGGTGGTGGGCGAGGGCCTGGCGCGGAAATCGTCCGACTTCGCGGCCGAGGTCGCGGCGGCGGCGGGCGCGGGGCGCTAGGGCGCGGCGGGCGGAGGCGGGCCTTGCAGCCGAAATACAAGCGCATCCTGCTCAAGCTTTCCGGCGAGGCGCTGATGGGCGGCGACGCCTACGGCATCAATCGCCGCACCATCGAGGGCATCGTCGCCGAGGTCGCGGCGGTGGCGCGCCTCGGCGTGGAGACCGGCGTTGTCATCGGCGGCGGCAACATCTTCCGCGGCGTCGCGCCGGGCGCCGCGGGCATGGATCGCGCCACCGCCGACTACATGGGCATGCTCGCCACGGTCATGAACGCGCTGGCGCTGCAGGACGCCATGCGTCACGCCGGCGTGGTGGCGCGGGTACAGTCCGCGCTCAACATCGAACAGGTGGTGGAGCCCTACATTCGCGGCAAGGCGATCCGCTACCTGGAGGAGGGCAAGATCGTGATCTTCGCCGCCGGCACCGGAAACCCGTTCTTCACCACCGACACCGCGGCGGCGTTGCGCGGCAGCGAGATCGGCGCCGAGATCGTGATCAAGGCCACCAAGGTAGATGGCGTGTACACTGCGGACCCGATGCGCGATCCTGCGGCACAGCGCTACCGGCGCCTGAGCTTCGACGAGGCCATCGGCCGCCACCTCAAGGTGATGGACGCGACGGCGCTCACCTTGTGCCGCGACCAGAAGCTGCCCGTCAACGTGTTCAATATCTTCAAGCCGGGGGCCCTGATGCGCGTCGTGGCGGGCGAAGACGAGGGCACGCTGGTGCACATCTAGGGGAAAAGCGCGTGATGAACCTTGCCGAACTCAAGAAGAACACCGACCAGAAGATGAACAAGACAATGGACGCCTTCAAGGCGGACCTCGCCAAGGTGCGCACCGGACGCGCCCACACCGGGCTGCTCGACCATGTCCTGGCGGACTACTACGGCACGCCGACGCCGCTCAACCAGATCGCCAAGATCACGCTGCTCGACGCGCGCACGATCGCGGTGACGCCGTTCGAGAAGAAGATGGCGCAGGCGATCGAGAAGGCGATTCGCAGCTCCGACCTCGGTCTCAACCCGGCGGCCACGGGCGACGTGATCCGGGTGCCGATGCCGGCGCTCACCGAAGAGCGCCGCAAGGAGCTGATCAAGGTGGTGCGCCACGAGGCCGAGAACGCGCGCATCGCGATCCGCAATCTGCGCCGCGACGCCAACCACCATCTCAAGGAGGCCCTGAAGAACAAGGAGGTCTCCGAGAACGACGAGCGGCGCGCGCAGGACGAGGTGCAGAAGCTGACCGACCAGCACATCGTCGGCATCGACAAGCTGCTGCAGCAGAAAGAAGCGGAGCTGATGGCGGTATGAGGCGCGCGGCATGACGCACGCCAGCTCGACGCAGACGATCCCGCAACCGGGCGAGGTGCCGCGTCACGTCGCCATCATCATGGACGGCAACGGCCGCTGGGCGCATCAGCGCGGCTTGCCGCGCTTTGCCGGCCACCAGCGCGGCGTCGAGGCCGTGCGCCGCATCGTGCGCGCCTGCAGCGACCGCGGTGTCGGCTACCTCACCCTGTTCGCCTTCAGCTCGGAGAACTGGCGCCGGCCGGCGGAGGAAGTCGCGCTGCTGATGCAGCTGTTCATCGCCGCGCTCACCAACGAGGTCCGCAAGCTCCACCGCAACCGAGTGCGGCTGCGCGTGATCGGCGACATCACGCGCTTCGACGCCAAGATCCAGGCGCTGATCGCCTCCGGCGAGCAGCTCACCGCGGCCAACACCGCGCTCACCCTGACCGTCGCAGCCAATTATGGCGGCCGTTGGGACATCCTGCAGGCGCTGGCGCGGCTGTGCCGCGAGCAACCCGGCGCCGCGGCCGCGGGCCTGCAGGAGACGCAGCTCGCGCCCTACCTGTCGATGGCCTATGCGCCGGAGCCGGACCTGTTCATCCGCACCGGCGGCGAGCAGCGCGTCAGCAATTTCCTGCTCTGGCACATGGCCTACACGGAGCTCTATTTCACCGACCGGCTCTGGCCCGATTTCGACGCCGAGGCGCTCGAGGCCGCGTTCGCCTGGTATCGCGGTCGCGAGCGGCGTTTCGGGCGCACCAGCGAGCAGCTCGAGGCCGCCGTGCGCACCCCCGAGCAGGTGGCGCAGGCGGCCGGCCGCGGCTGAGCCCTTGTTCGCGGTCCGGGCGCTGACTGCCGCAGTCCTGCTGGCCGCGCTGCTTGCGGCCTTGCTGTTGCTCGCGCGCGAGGTATTCGCCGCGCTCGTCGCCCTGATCGCGGCGCTCGGCGCGCGCGAATGGGCGCGATTGCTCGGCCTCACAGCGGGACGCGCGCTCGGTTACGCGTTCGCCTGCGCGCTCGCCTATGTCTTGCTCGCCCTGTGGCTGCTACCGCAGGCCAGCGCGTCCCCGCCGCGGCTCGGGCTGTGGCTGCTCGCCGTTCTCTTTTGGGGCGTCGTGGTGCCGACCTGGCTGGCGCGCGGCGTTACGCAAGGCGCGCGGGGCCGCCTGGCGGCGGCCGGATTCATGGTGCTGGTTCCGGCCGCGCTCGCCATGGCCGCACTTGCGTCCGGTATGCTGCTCGCGTTGCTCGGTCTGGTGTGGATTGCGGATACTGCCGCGTATCTCGCCGGGCGCGCTTTCGGACGTCGCAAGCTCGCGCCCTCGATCAGCCCGGGCAAGACCTGGGAAGGCGTCGCCGGCGCGATGCTTGCTAGCCTCGCCTACGCTATCATCCTCGCAGCCTGGTGGCCCGAACTCGGCCGGCGTGTCACCGGGGTGGTCTGGCTGGCCTATCTCGCGGGAGCCGTGATTTTGTGCGCGACCAGCATCCTGGGTGACTTGTTCGAGTCGGCGCTCAAGCGCCAGGCCGGAGTCAAGGACAGCGGCTCGCTCCTGCCCGGGCATGGCGGCGTGCTCGACCGTATCGACAGTGCCACCGCCGTGTTGCCGGTCGGCGCGCTGTTCCTGGTCTGCCTCGGGGTCGCATGAGCGCGGACCGGCTCAGCCTGGTGCTGCTCGGCGCGACCGGTTCGATCGGCGCCAGCACGCTCGACGTGGTAGCGCGCCATTCAGGCCGGCATAGCGTGTTCGCTCTCTGCGCGCACCGCTCCGCGCCGGCGCTGCTCGGTCTTTGCCGCCGCCACCGGCCGCGCTACGCCGTGCTTTCGGGCGTTGCCGAGGATGCGGACCTGCGCCGCGCGTTCGCCGAGCAGGCGGGCAGCGAGCTGCTGTTCGGCAGCCGCGCGCTGGAGCAGATCGCCGCGCATCCGGATTGCGACACGGTCATGGCGGCAATCGTCGGTGCCGCGGGGCTCGCTTCCGCGCTCGCTGCGGCGCGCGCCGGCAAGCGCGTGCTGCTCGCCAACAAGGAGGCGCTTGTCCTGGCCGGTGCGCCCTTCATGCGGGCGGTGCACGAGGCCGGGGCGACGCTGCTGCCGATCGACAGCGAGCACAACGCCGTCTTTCAGTGCCTGCCGCAAGGCGCTCACGGCACCGCCGCGCTCACCGCCGTGAGGCGCGTCGTGCTGACCGCCTCGGGCGGTCCGTTCCGCGTCGCGCCGCTCGCGCGGCTGGAGCAGGTGACGCCCGATGAGGCCTGCGCGCATCCCAACTGGGTCATGGGGCGCAAGATCTCGGTCGATTCCGCGACCATGATGAACAAGGGGCTCGAGGTGATCGAGGCGCGCTGGCTGTTCGACCTGCCGCCAGAGCGCATCGACGTGCTGATCCACCCGCAGAGCATCGTGCATTCGCTGGTGGAGTATGTCGACGGCTCGGTGCTGGCGCAGCTGTCCAACCCCGACATGCGCGTGCCGATCGCGCATGCACTCGCCTACCCCGGGCGCATCGAATCGGGCGCCCGTCCGCTCGACCTCGGCGCGATCGGCCAGCTGGCGTTCGAGCGGCCCGACCTGGAGCGTTTCCCCTGCCTGCAGCTCGCCTACGAGGCGCTGCACGCAGGCGGCAGCTCGCCGGCGATCCTCAACGCCGCCAACGAAGTCGCGGTCGAAGCCTTCCTCGCCGGACGGCTGCGGTTCACCGCCATCGCGCGCGTCATCGCCGAGACGCTGCAGCAAGTGCCCTCCGGGGACGCGGGTTCGCTGGAGGCGGTGCTCGAGGCCGACGCGCGCGCACGCCGCGGGGCGGTCGCGCTCGCGGCGCGGTTGCAGGGCAAGGCCGCATGAGCCTGCTGCACACCGTTCTCGCATTTCTGGTCGCGCTCGCGCTGCTGATCGTGGTGCACGAGTACGGCCACTACCTGGCGGCACGGCTGTGCGGCGTGCGCGTATTGCGCTTCGCGATCGGCTTTGGCCGCCCGCTCGCGACCTGGCGACGCGGCCGCGACGCCACCGAATGGGTGATCGGCGCCGTGCCCTTCGGCGGCTACGTCAAGATGCTCGACGAGCGCGAGGGCCCGGTCGCGCCGCAGGAGCTGGCGCGCGCCTTCAATCGCCAGAGCGTCTGGCGGCGCATCGTGATCGTCGCCGCCGGGCCGGTGTTCAATTTCGTGTTCGCCATCGCGGTCTACGCGGGACTGTTCGTCTACGGCGTGCCCGAAGCGCGCCCGGTGCTGGCGGAGCCGCCCGCGGGCACGCTGGCGCGCGCCGCGGGCCTGCGGGCCGGCGACACGGTGCGCGCGGTCGACGGCGAGCCGATCGCGACCTGGCAGGAACTGCGCTGGCGCGTCGTGCAGGGCGCGCTGCAGCGCGAAGCGCTGCGCCTTGAAGTACTGGGCGAACGCGGCGCGCTGTCGGAGCAGACGCTCGACCTGGATAGCTTTCCCGCGAGCGAGGTCGACGGCGACGCGCTGGAGCGCATCGGGCTGCGGCTGTTCCGTCCGCCGCTCGATCCCGTGCTCGGCAGGATCCTTCCCGGCGGCGCCGCCGAGCGTGCCGGCCTCGCGGCGGGCGACCGCGTGACGCACGCCGACGGGCGCGCCCTGGCACGCTGGGAGGACCTGGTGGTGTCGATCCGGGAGCATCCCGGCAAGAGCCTGCGGCTGCGGGTCGAGCGCGGCGGCCAGACGCTGTCGATCGAGGTCGTCCCGGAGGTCAGCGGCTCGGGCGCGGAGCGCGTCGGCAAGATCGGCGCCGCGCCGCACGTGACCCCGCAGGACGCCGAGCGCATCCTGGTGCGGATCCGGCACGGGCCGCTCGAGGCACTGGCAAAAGGCGCGCGCAAGACCGCCGACATCGCGTGGTTCAGTTTCAAGATTCTGGGCCGGATGCTGCTCGGCCAGGTGTCGTGGAAGCACCTCTCGGGACCGGTGACGATCGCCGACTACGCGGGGCAATCGGCGCAGCTGGGCTGGGTGCCCTACGTCACGTTCCTCGCCCTGATCAGCGTCAGCCTGGGCGTGCTCAACCTGCTGCCGGTGCCGCTGCTCGACGGCGGACACTTGATGTATTATGCAGTGGAAATAATCAGAGGCAGCCCCGTGTCCGAGCGCGCGATGGAGCTCGGGCAGCGCGTCGGCCTCGCGCTGCTGCTCTTCATGATGGCTTTCGCCTTCTACAACGACCTGAACCGCCTGCTCACCGGCTGACCGATGCGAACGCTTGCCGCGCTCGTGCTGGGACTTGCCGCCGCCACCGCCGCGTGGTCGCAGAGCTTCGCGCCGTTCGTGGTGCGCGACATCCGCGTCGAGGGCGTGCAGCGCACCGAGCCGGGCACGGTCTTCAGCTACCTGCCGGTCAAGGTCGGGGAGACCATGACCGAGGAAAAGGCGCAGCAGGCGCTGCGCGCGCTCTTCGCCACGGGGTTCTTTCGCGACGTGCGGCTCGAGGTGGAGAACGACGTCCTGGTGGTGCTGGTCGAGGAACGCCCGGCGATCGCACAGGTCAGCTTCTCCGGCATCAAGGAATTCGACAGCGACACGCTGAAGAAGGTGCTGCGCGAGATGGGCCTCGCCGAAGGCCGCACCTTCGATCGCGGCGCCCTCGATACGGCGGAGCAGGAGCTGAAGCGCCAGTACCTTTCGCGCGGACTCTACGCCGCCGAAGTGCAGACCACGGTGACGCCGCTCGAACGCAACCGTGTCGGCGTCAATTTCGCGGTGACCGAGGGCGAGGTTTCCAAGATCCGCTCCATCAACATTGTCGGCGCCCGGGCCTTCGCCGAGAAGGACCTGCTCGACCTGCTCACGCTGCGCACGCCCAACTGGATCAGCTGGTACACCAAGAACGACCAGTACTCGCGGCAGAAGCTCTCGGCCGACCTGGAGACGCTGCGCTCGCACTATCTCAACCGCGGCTACGTCGATTTCAACATCGATTCCACCCAGGTGTCGATCACGCCGGACAAGCGCGATATCTACATCACGATCAACGTCACCGAGGGCGAGCGTTACACGGTCGCGGACGTGCAGCTCGCGGGCCAGATGCTGGTGCCCAAAGACGAGCTGGAGAAACTGGTGCGGGTGAAGCCCGGCGACGTCTACTCGCGCGAGCGCATCACCGAGAGCGTGAAGGCGATCACCGACCGGCTCGGCAACGACGGCTACGCCTTCGCCAACGCCAACCCCGCTCCGGACGTGGACCGTGCCAAGCGCACCGTCGCCTTCACCATCCTGGTCGACGCCGGGCGGCGTGTCTACGTCCGCCGCATCAACATCTCGGGCAATACGCGCACGCGCGACGAGGTGGTGCGGCGCGAGATGCGTCAGCTCGAGGGCGGCTACTACGATGCGGCCCGCATCCAGACCTCGAAGCAGCGCATCGACCGCACGCAGTACTTCAAGGACGTCAACGTCGAGACCGCGCCGGTCGCCGGCAGCAACGACCAGGTCGACGTCCATTTCACGGTCGAGGAGAAGCCGACCGGCGCGCTGCTGCTCGGCGCGGGCTTTTCCAGCGTCGAGAAGCTGGTCGTGTCGGGCTCGATCTCGCAGGCCAACGTCTTCGGCAGCGGCAAGTTCGTCTCGGCGCAGGTCAACACCGGCCGGGTCAGCCAGACCTACGCGCTGTCGTACCTCAATCCCTACTACACCGTGGACGGCGTCAGCCAGGGGTTCGACATTTACAAGCGCACCACCGACGCCTCGACGCTCTCGGTCGGTTCCTACGTCACGCGCTCGCTGGGGGGCGGCATCAAGTTCGGCTATCCGCTTGCCGAGCAGCTCTACATGAGCTTCGGACTGTCCGCCGAGCACGTCAAGCTGGAAACCTTCAGCAACAGCCCGGCGTCGTATCTCGCCTTCGTCAATCTGTTCGGCAACCGATACTCGTATGCTTCGGGCACGATCGGCATCGCGCGCGACCAGCGCGATAGCGCCATCCTCACGACGCGCGGCAGCTACAGCCTGCTGAGCACCGAGCTGGCGGCCGGCGACCTGCAGTTCTACCGCGTCGGCCTGAACCACCAGTGGTACTACCCGCTGTCGCGCAGCTTCACCCTGGCGCTCAACGCCGACCTGGGCTTCGCGCGCCGCATCGGCGAGAAGGGGGTGCCGTTCTTCAAGAGCTACTATGCCGGCGGCCCGGGTTCCGTGCGCGGCTACGCCCCGTACTCGCTCGGACCGCAGGACGTGGAAGGCAACGCGCTCGGCGGCACGCGCAAGATCGTGGGCAATGCCGAGGTGCTGTTCCCGATCCCCGGCACCGGCCTGGACAAGTCGCTGCGCATGGGCGTATTCGTCGACGCCGGGCAGGTCTACGCCGCCAGCCAGAAGATCCGGCCGGGCGAGCTGCGCTTTTCTACCGGCGTTGCGCTGTTCTGGAGTTCGCCGTTCGGGCCGCTCAAGCTGTCGCTCGCGCAACCGCTCAACGACAAGCCCGGTATCGACCGCGTGCAACGGTTACAATTCACTTTTGGCACCGGATTCTGACCGTGATCAAGCGCCTCCTCCGATCCGCCGTCCTGCTCGCCGCCGCCGCGCTCGGCCTCGCCGCGCTGCCCGCCCACGCCGAGGGCAAGTTCGGCTTCGTCAACACCGAGCGCATCATGCGCGACTCGGCACCCGCGCAGCGCGCGCAAAAGAAGATCGAGGGCGAGTTCATCAAGCGCGACCAGGAGCTGACGAAGCTCGCCGACCAGCTCAAGCGCATGCAGGAAGAACTGGAAAAGAACTCCGTGACCATGGCCGAGGGCCAGCGCCGCACCAGGGAACGCGAGATCGGCGAGCTCGACCGCGACTTCCAGAGGAAGCGCCGCGAGTTCCAGGAGGACCTCAACCAGCGCCGCAACGAAGAGCTGGCGCAGGTGCTGGAGCAGGCCAACCGCGCGATCCGTCTGATCGCCGAGCAGGAAAAGTACGACATCATTTTCCAGGACGCGGTGTACGCCAACCCGCGCATCGACATCACCGACAAGGTGATCAAGTCCCTGGACGCCAAGCCGCCCGCCCGATGA
>SCUH01000038.1 GCA_004298295.1 Betaproteobacteria bacterium
TCCAGCGAGAAGCGGCAGCGCTCGGCGATCTCCCGGGTTGCGGCAAGCAACCCGGGCGGATAAAGCTGCGCCAGCCGGGCACGCAGCCGCAGATGGCGTTCGCCGTTGGCATGGAGCGCCCGGCCGCACTCGGCCACCGGCCGTCCGAGGCGGATCGCGGTCAGCGCGTCCTGCAGTCGGCGACGCGACCGCACGTGCATGTGCACGTCGCCGGCGGCGACCAGCGGCAAGCCGACAGCGTCGCCCAGCTCGCGCAGCGCATCGAGCCGCGCCCGGTCGTTCGGGCCGCAAAGCAGCTCCACCGCGATCCAGGCGCGCCCCGCAAAGCGCTCTGCAAGCCATCGCGCGTCGCCCGATACCAGCAGGGCCAGCATGCCGCCGTTCGCCGCCGATTCGAGATCGGCACGTGAAAGCGCGTAGGTTCCCTTGCGACCGCGCCGGCGCCCGGTCGTGATGAGCGCAGCGATCGCACCATAAGAACGGCGATCGGTCGCGAGCAGCACCACCTTCAGGTCGTCGTCGAGCGTGAGCTCGGTTCCGGCGATCAGCTTCAGGCCATGCTCCTTGGCTGCCTGGTGCGCGCGCACGGCACCGGCGAGCGAGCATTCGTCGGTGAGCGCGAGCGCCGAATAGCCGAGCGCCGCGGCGCGCGCCACCAGCTCCTCCGGATGCGAAGCGCCGCGCAGGAACGTGAAATTCGAAACGCAATGCAATTCGGCGTACGCCGGCAGCTCAGGCAAAGATGCCATGCAGGAACCAGCTCCCTCCGTGCTCGCGGAAGATCCACACCAGGGAGGCATCGCCCGTGCGGGCGATGAAATAATCGCGCCGCACCTCGCCACCATCCCACCAGCCGGATTCGATCCGTTCCGGTCCCGTCAGCAGCACGAACTCGTTTTCCCCGAGGTGGCGTGGTGTTTCAAGGAGCCAGAGCGGTCGCGGTCCCACCGGAAGCGCAGTGGGCCGCGCACCCGGCGAGGATTCCGGCGCAACCGCCTGCGAAGCAAGCTCCGGACGATGCTCGGAATGGACCGCCAAACCGCGCACCGCGGTCTCGCCCAGGCGCGCGGCCAGGCGATCGAGCAGCCGCCCCCAGCCCTCGCCCGCGTCATGCGCGTCGCGAAACAGGCTGGCGGTCGTTCCGTGCAGCGGCTCGAAATCCGCTGCCTGCAGCCGGATCGCCTCCACCGGGGCGATGAGCTCGAGCTGCGTCAGGCGTTCGCGCAGCAGCACCGTGAAATGCGTCGCGTCGCGCGAAGGACTGGCGAGCGGTACCGTGACAGGCGTCGGTCGCATTCCAGGATGCCTGAGCGACAGGGTGAAGCCGCGTATTCCGGACTGTCGCGCGACCAGCACGCCTTCGAGCTGCACGAGCAGGCGGTGCGCGGCGAACAGCAAACCTTCCGTCTCCGTCACCTGCGCCGGCAGCTCGAGCCGCGCCGCAAAACGGACCGGCGGCACGAACGAGGCGCGCGGCTCGGGAATTTTTCCGAGCGCCCGATCCAGCTCGTCGAGCAATTCCTGGCCCAGGCGGCGCGCCACGCCATCGCGCGGCAAGCGCATCAGCTCGCCCAGCGTCCTGATCCCGAGACTGCGCAGCAGCGCCAGACTGTCAGCGCCGGCGCCTGTGACCTCGACCCGCAGATCTTCGAGCGCGCTTGCGCCGCCGGCCGCCCGCCACAGCGCTGCCCGGGCAGTGGGCGCGCTGGCAAGCCGTACCCCGAAACCCAGTGCATCCAGACCTGAGCGCAAGGCCTGCTCGAGGCGCTCGAGCCCGCCGAAAAGACGCAGGCTGCCGGCAACCTCTGCCGCCACCTGGCAGGGCGCCTCAAGCGACACGCGCGGCGTGAACCGGCCGAGCCAGGCCGCGATGCCCTCGAGGTTTTCCCGCTCGGCGCGCAGGTTGCGCGGCACGGTGCGCAACGCGGGCGCGAGCGCCCACGCTGCCGAGAGCGGCATGCCGGAGCGGACTCCGAGCGCCTGTGCGGCTGTGTTGTGGACGAACACCGAGCGGTTTTCGATCACCGCCCAGGGTTCGTCACCCCACTGGTTCGGGTCGCAGCCGCGCAGCAGGGCTTCGAGCGGCAGGTGCGGGAGATGGAACGCGATCCAGAGCACGTACGGGTGTCCCGACCGGAATGGGGAGCGGTACCGCGAACGGCATACCCCGGCGCTTGAGAATCCTGGCAACCAGCCGCCCATCGCTCGTTTCGAGCGCAAGCCGCAGGCAAGAAGGCGAGCTTTCACGCATCGCCTGAGGCGGCCGGAACAGGACCGTGAACCCGGGGCTGGCCTCGGCAGCCACTGCAAGCCGCCGCAATTCCGCATAGCGCACCGACGGCAGCCACGCCAGCAGCGCATGGCAGGCACCCGCGCGCAGCACCTGTTGTGCCGCCCACAGCGCATCGCGCCTGCCTGGCGCTCGCACCACCACCAGATGTTCGAGTCTCACGCCCGCGGCGGCAAGCGCAGGGGCATAAGGCAGATGCGGCGGCGCCAGCCAGGCGATGCACTTGCCACTGGCGGTCAGCGCGGCGAGCGCAGGCAGCACACAGCGCAGCTCTCCCACGCCTTCACGCGCGGCCAGGATCTCGGTGAGCGCAGCCGCCGGCCAGCCGCCGCCCGGCAGCTCGCGGTCGAGCACCGCAAAGCCGGTCGACACCGCCCGCGCCGCGGAAGCAGAGGGAGCGCCGCCGCGCCAGACCGTCTGCCGGCGAAGGATGTCCTGGAGGGTTGCCACGGAGACTGTATTTTTATACAGTATCAGGACAACGCGCAAGAGGGCTACTTCAATTCAGCCCAGCGCCGCACCGATTTCAGGATGCGCTCGTCGGAAAAGCCCAGCCTGACGAGCACCGGGGCGCGCTCGAAGGTCTCGCCATAGCGCCGGATCAAACCGTTCTCGAGTTCGCAGCAGCTGACGCCCGAGAAACCGACGCGCCTGCCCTCGCTGCAGGGAATTTTCGACACATAGGAGAACTCGTAGCGTGCATAGCCGAGACGGCCGTCGGAAATGGCGTCGGACACCCGCCATTCGAAATCGCGCGCATCGCGGTAAAAGAGGTCACGTACCATGCGGACGATCTCCGCGCGGCCGGAGAATTCGCCATAGAAACCGTCGTGATAGACGCCCTCCGGCGTGAAGCAGGCGGCGGCGCCCTCGGCGTCGCCGGCGCAGATTGCAGCGGTCATGCGTTCGAGCAGCGAGGGGAAAGGCATGCGGTTTCCGGCAAATGAAAAAGCCCGGCCTCCTTGCGGAGACCGGGCTTTCTCATTGTATGGCCTGGCGGTAACCTACTTTCGCGTACGCAATTGCACACTATCATCGGCGCAAACCCGTTTCACGGTCCTGTTCGGGATGGGAAGGCGTGGTTCCAGGCTGCTATGGCCGCCAGA
>SCUH01000039.1 GCA_004298295.1 Betaproteobacteria bacterium
CCCCCATGCTGCAGGCTGCCGAGCTCACGATCCGCCTCAATCCGGCCGACGACGTTGTCATCGCGCGCGTCGAGCTCGCCGCCGGCACGCGCCTGCTGAACGAGGGCCGCATCGAAGCCGCCGCACGCATCCCCGCGGGACACAAGATCGCGGTGCGCGCGATCAAGCAGGGCCAGCCGGTACGCCGCTACAACCAGATCATCGGCTTTGCCACGCGCGACATCGTGGCGGGCGAGCACGTGCACGTGCACAACCTGGCGATGGGCGACTTCCAGCGCGACTACGCGTTCTGCGCCGACGTCAAACCCACCGGGACCGTCGCGAACCCCGCAACCTTCCAGGGCATCGTGCGCTCCGACGGCCGCGTCGCTACGCGCAACTACATCGGCATCCTCACCAGCGTGAACTGCTCGGCCACCGTGGCGCGCACGATCGCGCGCCACTTCGAAAACCGCCTCGACGCTTACCCGAACGTCGACGGCGTGGTCGCGCTGACGCACAAGAGCGGCTGCGGCATGGCGAGCGAGGGCGAGCCGATGGACCTCCTGCGGCGCACCCTGGCGGGCTACGCGCGTCATCCCAATTTCTTCGCCGTGCAGGTGGTCGGGCTGGGATGCGAGGCGAATCAGGTCAACACCCTGCTCGCGGCGCAGAAGCTCGAGCGCCGGGACTCGCTGCACGCCTATACCATCCAGGAAAAGGGCGGCACGGGAAAGGCGGTGCGCGAGGGCATCGCGCGCATCGAAGCGCTGCTGCCACAGGCGAACCAGGCGCGGCGCGAGACCGTTGCCGCGGGCCATCTGCTGCTCGGGCTGCAGTGCGGCGGCTCGGACGGCTATTCCGGCATCAGCGCCAACCCCGCGCTCGGCGCGGCGGTGGATTCTCTCGTGCGCCACGGCGGCGGCGCGATCCTCTCGGAGACGCCGGAGATCTACGGCGCCGAGCACCTGCTGACGCGCCGCGCCGTGACGCGCGAAGTGGGCGAGAAGCTCATCCGCCGCATCCGCTGGTGGGAACAGTACACGCGGCGCAACGGCAACGAGATGAACAACAACCCTTCTCCCGGCAACAAGGCCGGCGGCCTCACCACCATTCTCGAAAAGTCGCTCGGCGCGGTGGCGAAGGGCGGCACCACCAACCTGGTCGATGTCTACGAGTACGCGGAAGCGGTCACGGCCAGGGGCTTCGTCTACATGGACACGCCGGGCTACGACCCGGTGTCGGCCACCGGCCAGGTCGCGGGCGGCGCCAATCTGATCTGCTTCACCACGGGGCGCGGCTCGGCCTACGGCTGCAAGCCGGCGCCTTCGCTCAAGCTCGCCACCAACACGCCGCTGTACGTGCATCAGGAAGAGGACATGGACCTCAATTGCGGCAGCATCGTCGACGGCAAGGAAAGCATCGCCGCGGTCGGCGAACGCCTGTTCGCGCTGATCCTCGCCACGGCCTCCGGCCACAAGACCAAGTCGGAACTGTTCGGTTACGGCGAGGACGAGTTCGCACCATGGGTGCTCGGCGCAACGATGTGAGCCGCGCGCTGCGCGCCGCAAGCGCCGCGCTCCTGCTGGGAGCCCTGCTCATGGCGCCTGCCGCGGCGCGAGAAGCCAAGCGCAGTGCCGCGCTCAGCCACGCGGCGATTGCCTACCACGCGCCGAGCCGCAACATCGGCTGGGCGAGCGAGCGCCGGACGCGCCGCGACGCGCAGCTCGAAGCGCTGCGACAGTGCGGCCACCCGCAGTGCGAGGTGGTGACTTCGCTTTCCGGCGGCTGCGCGGCGCTTGCGCGCAACGAGCAGCGTCACCGCTCGCAACGCGGCGTCAACCGCGCCGAAGCCGAGGCGAAGGCGCTGCGCCGCTGCGGCGCGCGCTGCGAGATCGTCGCCTGGGTGTGCACGCGTTGACGCGCGGCCCGCGCGCGGCGACCTGGGCGGCGGGGCTGGCGCTCGCCGCGCTGGCGGCGATCGCGCT
>SCUH01000040.1 GCA_004298295.1 Betaproteobacteria bacterium
GACCTTGGCCTGGCCCTGCGCGAGGAAGAAGAAACTCCGTCCGGGGTCGTTTTCGCGCACCAGGACCTGGTTCTTCTGCACCCGCATCCAGCTCGCCGCGCGCACCAGCTCCCACAGGATGGAATCGGGCAGTCCCGCCAGCATCTCGACCTGCCGCAGCGCGAGGTACTTCTCGCTGTCGAGAATCGCGCTGCCCGATACCACGTCGTGGCAGGCATTCGACAGCTCCTGTGCGAAATCCGCCCAGCTCGCATAGCGGTGCTCCGGATTCTTTTTCATCGCGCGCAGCACCGCGCTGTCGATCTGCGGCGCGATCCCCTTGCGGATACGGCTCGGCGGCTCCGGGCTGGCGTGCAGGATCTTCTCGACCAGCGCATCGATGCTGTCGGCGACGAACGGCCGCCTGCCGGTGAGCAGCTCGTACAGCACCACGCCGAGCGAGTACATGTCGGAGTGAAACGTCAGCTCGCCACCCGAGATCTGTTCGGGCGACATGTAGAACGGCGAGCCCATCGAGGCCACCTGCACGACCTGCGTCTTGCGCAGGTAGGCGGCGCCGAAATCCGCGATCTTCGGATCGGTACCCTGCGCCAGCATGATGTTGGCCGGCTTGATGTCGCGGTGAACGATGCCCTCCTTGAACGCGTAGTCCAGCGCGCCGCAGCACTTGAACCCGATCTGCAGCACGTCGGCGACGGGCAGCAGGCGCTTGGCGTCGACATGCTGCGAGAGATCGCCGCCGGTGACCAGTTCCATCGCGATGTGACCGGAATCCTCCTGCACCACGGCGTCGTAGATGCCGACGATGTGGGGATGGCGCAGCTTCCCGGCGAGCGAGGCCTCGTTGAGAAACTGCGCGCGGTACACCAGGCCGAATTCCGGGTCGCGGAACACTTCCGGCTCGATCGTCTTGAGGGCCACCTCCCGCCCCGAAAACGTGTCGCGGGCAAGGTACACGGTGCCGGTCGCGCCCTTGCCGAGCAGCTTGTGGATGTCGTACTTCCCGACCTGGAGGCTGAGGTCGAGCTCGAAGGCCGGCTTTTCGGTCACGGGTTCCCCTTTAAGGCGTAAGTGTAAATCGATCCGCGCTCCCCCCCCCCTGGATCGCACACCGGCCCTGGCGGCGGCGAAAACCCGTGCCGGCGTCAATCGCGGCAACAGATTGTTACCAAATGTGCCAACTGGACCGGAACCGACTTGCTACCCTAGGCGTCGAATTAAGGTAGGGTCATTCCCGTGCGGAGGTTCCTGATGAGACGCCTGAAACTGACTGCCTTTGCACTCGCTGCAGGGCTGCTCGGCGCTGCGCTCGCCGCACCGGCGCAGGCCCACGGGCCGCGCACGCGTGCGCATATCGGACTGCATTTCGGCATTCCGCTTGCCTGGCCCTATTGGGGCTACCCCTACCCATATGCGTACCCGCCATACCCGTCGAGCGTCGTCGTGGTGCCATCCGAGCCCACGGTGTACGTCGAACGGCCGAGCGCCCAGCCAGCGCCGGAGGCGTCAGCCTACTGGTACTACTGCGCCGGCGCGCGCTCGTATTACCCGTATGTCCGGGAATGCCCGGGCGGCTGGCAGCGCGTCGCGCCGCAGCCGCCGGGCGAATGATCCGAGGAGAACTCGCATGAACGCACCGAATCTTCGCTGCACCGCCCTGGCCGCCCTGCTGCTGGGCGCCTGCGCCTCTCTGCCGCCAAGCGGCCCGAGCGTGATGGTGCTGCCGGGCAGCGGCAAGAGCTTCGATCAGTTCCGCGCCGACGATTACGAATGCCGCGGTTTCGCCAATGCGCAGCTGGGCGGTGCCACCGCCGAAAGCGCGCAGACCGACAGTGCAGTGAAGAGCGCTGCAATCGGCACCGCAGTCGGCGCGGCGGCCGGCGCGATCATCGGCGGCCATCGCGGCGCCGCGGCCGGAGCCGGTACCGGGTTGATCGTGGGCTCCGCGGCGGGTGCAGGCGCAGCGCAAGGTTCGGCCGGCACGCTGCAGCGGCGCTACGACGTCAGTTACCTGCAATGCATGTACGCGAAAGGCCATCAGATCCCGGCCTCGGGACGCTACGAAGGACCGCGCCGCGGCTACGCCACGCCGCCACCGCCGCCGCCCGGAACGCCGCCCCCGCCGCTCCGCTGATCGGATCGCCGGCCGCGGCCGGCCGAAGCTAGAATCGCCGCTTCCAGCCGGAGGCCCGATGCAACAGCGCAGCGAATTGGAAAGCGCATCAAGTCCGGCCGCGCCTGCGCGTCCCGGCGATTACGAACTGCACTACCGGCCCTGCGCTAAGCGGGTGCGCGTCGAATACAACGGCACCTGGATCGCCGACACGACGCGCGCCGTGGTGCTGCACGAGACGCGGCAACCGCCCGCACATTACATCCCGAAGGCAGACATCCGCATGGATCTGCTGCGCAAGAGCCAACACCAGTCGCACTGCCCGTTCCGGGGCGACGCGAGCTACTGGAGCCTGGAAATCGACGGCCAGCGCGTGGACAACGCGGCCTGGTCCTACGAGGCGCCCTACCGCGGCGCCGAGTCGATCGAGGGCCGCCTGTCGTTCTATCGCAGCAAGATCTCCGCGCTCTACGAAGGCGACGACGAAGTGCCGTTCCTCGAAACCAACGTCGCCGGGCTGCATGCCAATCCGCTCGCGGGCTGGCTGCTGAAGGACGCGTGGAAGGCCGCTTCGGCCGCGGAACTGGCGAAGCAATTCCTCGCTTTCCTGCGCGGCTGCGGCTGCCCGGTCGATCGCAGCACCATCATCATTCCGACGCTGCACCCGCAGATCTTCGCCACCGTCCTCGTGTGGCGCGCCGACACATTCGACATCCGGATCGTCTACGAGCCGCACGACATCCTGCGCCAGCCGCGATTCGCCGACAGTCCGTTCGCGCCCATCATCCGCGGCGCCGGGGGCGTGCGCCGGCGGCTGGAGGACGCCGACGTCAAGCTCGACTTTCCGGTGGTGCGCGACCTGCACCGCGAGGGCGCGACCGATTACGTCGCGATGCCGTTTCGCTTCAGCGACGGCCAGATCAATGTCATCTCGATGACCTCGTTCGCGCGCGGCGGCTTCGGCGTCGCGCACCTCGGCCAGATCTACGAGGTGATGCCCATGCTCGGCCGGCTGTTCGAGGTCCACGCCCTGCGGCGCACCGCCACCGCGCTGCTCGAGACCTATCTCGGCCACGACACCGGCAAGCGCGTGCTGAACGGGCTGGTGAAGCGCGGCGACGGCGAGCACATCGACGCCGTGATCTGGTTCTGCGATTTCCGCGGCTCGAGCACGCTGGCCGAAAGTCTGCCGCGCGAAGTCTATCTGGAGCAGCTCAACCGCTTCTTCTACTGCATGGCCGGCGCGGTGCTGAAAAAGGGCGGCGAGGTATTGAAATACATCGGCGACGCGGTGCTGGCGATCTTCCCCACTGCGTCGGGCGCGCCGGAGGCCTGTCGCCGCGCCCTGCAGGCAGCGGCGTTGGCTGCGGAGCGCGTCGCAGCGCTCAATGGCGCGAACCCGGATGCGGCGCCGATGCGCTTCGGCATCGGCCTGCACATCGGCACCGTGACTTACGGCAACGTCGGCGTGCCGCAGCGGCTCGACTTCACGGTGATCGGCACCGCCGCCAACGAGGCCGCGCGCATCGAGAGTCTGACCAAGGAACTCGGCCAAGTGCTGCTCGCTTCGGCGGCTTTTGCCGCGCAAGTGCCCGGCAAGCTGGTGCCGGCCGGGCGCCACCGCCTGAAAGGACTCGAAGGCGAGTACGAGTTGTATGCGCTGCCGGCGCACGAATTACGGTCCGGCCCCACGAAACAGGCGTAGCATGGAGATTCAATGACGCGTAGGCAGACGATATGAGCACAACGACATCGCCGGCAGGCACCCGCAAAGACCCGATCGCCGATCTCGCCCTGCAGATTTACGTCGGCATGGCGAGCCGGATCTACGGCGATGCCGCCGGCAAGGAAGGCACCGTGCTGCAGCCGCGGGAACTTGCGCAGCTGAGTTTCCGGCTGGCCGAGGCATTTCACGCCGAGGATCGTGCCGCCAATCCGGTGACCATCGCGGCCGCGGCCGCGGCGAAGGCCGCGGTCAAGTTCGATGCGGCCGACCTCGACCTGGGAAGCCTGCACCACCGGCGCTAGCGCTCAAGGGTTGCCGATGTAGTCCTGCTTGCCCAGCTCGACGCCGTTGTGGCGCAGGATGGCGTAGGCGGTCATGACGTGGAAGTAGAAATTCGGCAGCGCGAAGCCGAGCAGGTATTGCATGCCTTTCCAATCGACTTCCCGCCTGCCGAGCTTGAGATGGATGTCCCGGCCCTCGCTGCCGTCGACTTGCGCCGGCCGGATCGAGTCGACGAAAGCGATCGTCTTCGCGATGCGCGCCTTCAGCTCGTCGAAGGTCTTCTCGCTGTCCTCGTGCTTTGGAACCTCGAGCCCGGCGAGCCGCGCCACCGCGCCCTTGGCGTTGTCGCAGGCGATCTGCACCTGGCGCGCGAGGGGGAACATGTCCGGATAGAGGCGGCTGGCGAGCAGCACCTGGGGATCGATCTTCCTCGCTTCGGCATGCGCCGCGGCCTTGTCGAGGATGCCGGCGAGATTGTTCAGCATGCTGGCGAAGCGCGGCGCGCTCGCCTGGTACATGGATATTTTCATTTCGCGTCCTTGATTGTCGATGGGAAGTCGAGCGCGACGCAATTGCGGCCCTGCGCCTTGGCCCGGTAGAGCGCCTTGTCGGCGCGCGCGATCCAGGCGCTGTGATCGGCATCGCCGGGATCGTGCACCGCAATGCCAATGCTGACGGTGGTGCGAAGATCTTCCTTGGGCACGAGGACTGCCGCAGCGATACGGGCGCGTGAGCGCTCGGCGATGGTCTGCGCGCCCTCCGCACCCGTGCCCGGCAAGACGACGCCGTACTCCTCGCCGCCGTACCGACCGATGACATCATGCCGCCGCGTGGTGTCGCGCAGGATCGCGGCGACTGCGCGGATCACCTCGTCGCCCGCCGGATGACCATAGCGGTCGTTGATCGGCTTGAATTGATCGATGTCGATCATCAGCAGCGCCGAAGCGTGGCCGATGCGCCGGACGCGTTCGAATTCGCCGCTGACGACTTCTTCCCAGGCCCTGCGATTGAGCAGCCGCGTCAGGCCGTCGGTGCGGCTGAGCTCCGCGAGCAGGCGCTTCTGATCGCGCACGCGGCGCGCGAGCCGGTAGGTCATGTATCCCACCACGACCGGATAACCGACGAGCAGCGGCAGGCCGGCGAGCACGACGCTCATCGAGGTCTCGGGCCGCAAGTGAAAGCCGAATACGAGCACCGTCAGCACGATCGCCGCCAACTGGACCGCCGCGCAGCGCGCGAGGAATTTCGGCCCGCCGATGATGAGCTTGTCCATGGCCAGCATCACCACCAGCAGCACGCTCGGCAGCAGGTTGAAGGCCATGAGCGCCACCCAAACGCCGCCGCAGGCCGAATCGACGGCGAGATTGCGCCGCTCGGCACGGTACGGGTTGGCGCTGCGCCGCGCCAGCCAGTAGGCGGCGTGCGGCCAGAGAAAACCGTTCGCCGCGAGTGCCGCAAAGGCGAGAACGTGGGCCCCGTCCTGCCGCAGCACCGAGCCGACGCAAACCGTCCCGAAGCCGAGGCCAAGCACGCGCGGCAGATAAATGCTGCGCGCAAAACGCAGTCCCGAATCCTGCGCGCGCTCCGCGCCTGCGACCGAAAAGTCGGTCTGTCGCTGTCCCATGTCGTGAAGTGCCCCCGCCCCGCAATATACTTGCTCGCGGTGAGACCTGCATCGACCTTGCGGGATTGCCGCCGCCGTCCGGCACGAACATGACTGCCGCGAGGGTCGCGGGCGCTCCGCGCCGCATCATCCACCTCGACATGGACGCGTTCTACGCTTCGGTCGAGCAGCGTGACGACCCGCGCCTGCGCGGCAGGCCGGTGGCGGTCGGCGGCTCGCCGCAGTCGCGCGGCGTGGTGGCGGCGTCCAGCTACGAAGCGCGCGCCTTCGGCGTCCGCTCGGCGATGCCGATGTCGCGCGCGCTGCGCCTGTGCCCGCAGCTCGTCGTCGTGCCGCCCGATTTCGCGCGCTACCGCGCCGTGTCACAGCAGGTGATGGCGATCCTGCGCTCGGCCACCCCGCTCGTAGAGCCCTTGTCGCTCGACGAGGCCTATCTCGACGTCACGGCGAACCTCTGGGGCGTGCCGCTCGCGCGCGACGTGGCCATGCGGCTCAAGGCGCGCATCCGCGAGGAGACCGGCCTGAGCTGCTCCGCCGGCGTGGCGCCGAACAAGTTCCTCGCCAAGATCGCTTCCGGCTGGCGCAAACCCGACGGCCTCACCGTGATCGCGCCCGAGCGGGTGGAGCGCTTCCTGCAGCAGCTGCCGGTCGAGGCGCTCTGGGGCGTCGGCCCGGTCACCGCGAAGAAGCTGCGCGCCATCGGCATCGAAAAGCTGGTCGATGTGCGTATTGCGGACCGCGCCACCCTGGGGCGCGCCGTGGGCAGCCTTGCCGAGTGGCTCACGCGCCTGTCGCACGGCGACGACCCGCGGCCGGTCGAGCCGCACCGGCCGTGGAAGTCGATCTCGGGCGAGTCGACCTACGCGCAAGACCTGCGGGACGGCGGCGAGATGCGCGCCGAGATCGAGCGCTTCGCGCACGGTGTCGCCGCCTCGCTCGCGAAGAAGAAACTGTGCGCACGACGCGTGACGATCAAGGTGCGCTATGCCGATTTTTCAACCGTCACGCGCAGCCATACCGACGACGCCCCGACGCGCGATGCGGCGGCGATCGCAGCGCGCGCGCTGGCGCTGCTCGAGCGCACGGATGCCGCGCGACGGCCGGTGCGCCTGCTCGGTGTCGGGGTGCATGGCCTCGTCGGCGAGAACGAATTGCCCTCTGCCGCAGCCTCGCTGCCGTTCGAGCGCTGAGCGGCGTGCCGCCACCGCGCATCAACCGAATCGCTCTTCGAACGCTTCGATGTGCGCGGTCTGGCTGAGCGTATAGCCGAGCTCGTCGAGACCCTCCAGCAGGCAGTGCCTCGGAAACGGCGCGATCTCGAAACGGCAGCTCTTGCCGGCGGCAACGACGCACTGCTGCTCCAGATCGATTGCGATCGTCATTCCGGGCGCCGCGAGCAGCGCCTCTTGCATCGCTGCCACCGCGGCCTCCGGCAGGACCACCGGCAGGAAGCCGTTCTTCAGTGCGTTCGAGTGGAAAATGTCGCCGAAGCTGGGCGCGATCGCGGCGCGAAAGCCGTAATCCTGTAGCGCCCACACGGCGTGCTCGCGCGAGGACCCGCAGGCGAAATTGCGCCCCGCGACGACGATGCGCGCCCCGCGGTAGGCCGCCTGATCGAGCGCAAATGCCGCGTCGGCGCGCAGGTCGTGGAACAGGAACTGGCCGAAGCCGACCGCGCGCGGCTTCTTCAGAAAGCGCGCCGGCACGATCTGGTCGGTGTCGACGTTGGCGCGCGCCAGAGGCAGCGCCACCGCTTCGAGTCTGCGAAAGGGTTCCACGCTCAGGCTCCTGCCATCAGGTGCCGCACGTCCGTCAAGCGGCCGGTCACCGCGGCCGCCGCGGCCATCGCCGGACTCATCAGGTGCGTGCGCGCACCCGGCCCCTGCCGCCCGGCAAAATTCCGGTTCGACGTCGAAGCGCAGCGCTTGCCCGGCTCGACCAAATCGCCGTTGACGCCGATGCACATCGAGCATCCCGCGTGGCGCCACTGGAAACCCGATTCGAGGAACACGCGATCGAGGCCCTCGGCTTCAGCCTGCGCCTTCACCAGACCCGATCCGGGCACGACCCAGGCCTCGACGCCGCGCGCGACCTTGCGCCCCTTCGCCACCGCGGCCGCGGCGCGCAAGTCCTCGATCCGGCTGTTGGTGCACGAGCCGATGAAGACGCGGTCCACCGCGATCGCAGTGATGGGCGTGCCGGGCGCAAGCCCCATATAGGCAAGCGAGCGCGCCATCGCGTCGCGCCGCGCGGCATCCGCGGCGCCCGCCGGATCGGGCACGTGGCCGGTGATCGCAAGCGCATCCTCGGGGCTCGTGCCCCAGGTAACCATCGGCACAATCTCGCGCGCGTCGAGCGTCACTTCGCGATCGAATTTCGCCCCCGCATCGGAACCGAGAGCGCGCCAGCGCGCGAGCGCCTCATCCCACCCGGCGCCCTGCGGGGCGAACGGCCGCCCGGCAAGATATTCGAAGGTCGTGTCGTCCGGCGCCACCAGACCGGCGCGCGCGCCCGCTTCGACCGACATGTTGCACACCGTGAGGCGGCCCTCCATCGAGAGCCGCTCGATCGCATTGCCCGCGTATTCGATCGCGTGACCGACCGCGCCGGCGGCGCCGATCCGCGCGATGATCGCGAGGATCACGTCCTTCGCGCTCACGCCTGCGCCGAGCGTGCCTTCGACCGCGACGCGCATCGAGTTCGGTTTGCGCTGCCAGAGCGTCTGCGTCGCCAGCACGTGCGCCATCTCGGTGGCACCGATGCCGAAGGCCAGTGCGCCGAGCGCACCGTGCGTCGAGGTATGGCTGTCGCCGCAAACGATGAGAAGGCCGGGCTGTGTTGCGCCCTGCTCCGGTCCGATGACGTGCACGATCCCCTGGCGTGGATCGTCCAGAGCGAACATCCGGATCCCGCCGCCTGCCGCGTTGCGCCCGAGCGCCTGCGCCATTTCGCGGCGTTCCGGGTCCGCGACCGCTGCGAGATCGCGGCTGTCCGTAGGGACGTAATGGTCGGCCACGGCCAGGGCGCGAGCCGGCACGCGCGGCGCGAGGCCGCGCTGGCGCAGCATCTCGAACGCTGCCGCGGACCCTTCCTGCAGATAGTGGCGGTCGACATAGAGCAGCGTCTGCCCGTCGTCGCGCTCGAGGACGCGATGCTGCGCCCAGATCTTGTCCAACAGCGTGGTCATGCCTGCCCGGCACCCGGTGGCGTCATCGCTGAAATGGTAACTGCATTCGGCTCTGCCGTGAGGCCGCCCCTGCGCGGCGGGAGAGTGAAACAGCGCGGCGCGGCGCCGCGCCTGAGGTACGCTGTGACAGGCGATGAAGCCGATCTTCCACGGCTGGAAAATGGTCGGAGCGGGCTGCGCGATGCAGTTCCTGCTCTCCTCCCTGCTGCTGCAGGCCTTCGGCGCCTACGTCGCGGTGCTGCGCGACGACCGGGGCTGGTCGAAGACCGAGCTTGCCGGGGCCGCCGCGCTGCACCAGGTGGAAGCCGCGATCCTCGGCCCCGCGCTCGGCTGGGTGATCGACCGCTTCGGCACGCACGGCATCATCCGTGCCGGCGTCGTGATATCCGGCATCGGTTTCATGCTGCTCAGCCAGATCGATTCGCTGCTGGGTTTCTACGCTGCGTTCCTCGTGGTCGCGCTCGGTGCGAGCCTGTGCGGCTTTTTTCCGCTCAACGTCGCGCTGATCCACTGGTTCGAGCGCAAGCGCGCCCGGGCGCTATCCTCGATCCAGTTCGGCTTCGCGCTCGGCGGCATCGCGGTGCCCGCGGTCGCCTGGTCGCTCGCCACCTACGGTTGGCGCGCCACCGCGTTTGCCTCCGGGGTGATCGTGCTGGCGGCCGGCATTCCGCTGTCGCTCGTGTTCCGGCGCCGGCCCGAGGATTGCGGCGAAGTGGTCGACGGCGAGCCAGCCCCTTCGCGCGAGGACACGGACACCGCGGCTGCCGCGGACGCGGGGAACGAAGCGGGCGACTTCACTGCGCGCGAGGCGCTGCGTACGCCGGCGTTCTGGCTGCTCTCGCTCGGCCACGGCTTCGCCCTGTTCGTGGTGAGCGCAGTCAACGTGCACGCCATCACCCACATGAAGGAGGGCCTGGGCTACAGCGTCGAGGCGGCCTCCCTTTTCATCATGCTGCAGACGTTCTCGCAGATCGGCGGCATCGCCTTCGGCTGGGCGATCGGCGACCGCTTCGACAAGCGCGTCGTCTCCGCGATCTGCATGCTGATGCACATGGCAGGGCTGCTCTGCCTCACCTACGCCGATGCCACGCCACTCGCGAGCAGTCTGATGATCACGGCCTACGCGCTGCTGCATGGCAGCGCCTGGGGCCTGCGCGGACCGTTCATGCAGGCGATCCGCGCCGACTACTTCGGCCGCAAGGCGATCGGCATGATCCTCGGCCTGTCGTTCATGATCGTGGTGCTGGGGCAGATCGGCGGCGCGATGATTTCCGGCATCCTGGCCGACGCCACCGGCAATTACCGCGCCGGCTTCACCGTGGTCGCGCTGCTCGCCGGCCTCGGCTCGGTGTTCTTCCTGCTGGCGAAGCGCCCCGTGCGCCCGCAATAGCCCGCGCCGACGCTACTCGTCGACCCACCGCACGACCTCGGCGATGTCCGCGCGCGCGGTACGGAACCGGTTCACCGGCCGGGCGACGTCCTCGTAGCCGAACGACATGCCGCAGACGATCTGCCGCTCCGCCGCGAGGCCGAAGAATTCGCGCACCAGCTTGGGGTGCGCGGCGAGCGCCGCCTGCGCGATGCTCGCCACGCCGAGGCCCCAGGCCGCGAGCATGAAATTGTTCACCCAGGCGCCGCAATCGAGCACGCCGTAGACGCCGAGCGCCTCGTCGGTGGTGACGATCATGGCGTGCGGCGCGCCGAACAGGCGG
>SCUH01000041.1 GCA_004298295.1 Betaproteobacteria bacterium
GGGCGCGAGCCGCAGCGCCTGCAGCCGGTCCCACAGCTCGCGCGAAAGCCGCAGCCGCCGGCGGTAGTAGGCGAGCGGATCGGGCCCCAGGTCGAAGCGGTTGACCTCGGGATCCATGCCCAAAAAACGCGCGCCGGAGCCCGCATCCTCGTCGGTGCCGTAGGCCAGTTCGGGCTCGGTCGAGCGCGCCGCAATCTTCGCCAGCGCCTGCGGCGCTTCGCCGGGGTCGAGCGGCCGGTAGGCATATTCGATCGCCCAGTAGTCGTACGGCCCGATCGTGCTCATGCGGTATTCGCCCTGCCTCTCGCCCTGCAGGGCGAGGTTGTACGGCGTGTAATCCATCACCGAAGTAGCCATGCCGCGGCGACGGGTGAATTCCGGGTCGCGCAGGTCCTCCAGACGATACACGGTAGAGGCGCGAAAATTGTGGCGCAGCCCGAGCACGTGCCCCACCTCGTGCATGATCGTGTCCTTGACGTACGCTTGCGCCAGCGCGTCCGCCTCCGGACCGTCCATCGCGATGCCGCGCGCTGCCAGCAGGTCGCTCGCGAAATCCAGCTCGTGCGCCGCGTCCGCAGCGTAGCTGCAGCCCGGCAGCGCGCCGGCCGCAGCACCGGCATCGCCCGCGCTGCGGCCGAGGTCCTCGGCGACGAGGCGCCGCGCGCTGCGCGCGAACACGTCCGACATGCCGATGTCGGCTGCGAGCGTTTCGCCCGAGCGCGGATCTTCGAGCGAGGGGCCGATGGCGAAGCCGACGTCGGCCCCGGTGAACCAGCGCACCACGGCGCGCCGCGCCTCGCCCCGGTCGATGTCGTCCTCGCCGAGCTGCTGCCGCACCACGATCGCATCCCCGAGACCGATGCGCTCGAACGCCTGGTTCCACTCGAGCACCCCATCGGCCACCGACTTGCGGTACTTCTCCGGGATGTTGCGATCGAGCCAGAACAGGATCGGCTGCTTCACGGGCGAAATCGCCGCCGCCGGGTCCTGCTTCTCCAGGCGCCAGCGCGTCACGTAGTGCACACGCGCCTTCGGCGACGTGTCGTCGGTGTGGTCGACGCGTGCGACGGTGAAATGCCCGACGCGCGGGTCGGCCAGCCGGGGCGCCATTGGTTCCGTCGGCAGCTGCGCCAGGCTGTACTGGAAGGTGACGAACGCGCTGCGCGGATCGGGCGTCGCCTTCGGCGGCGGCGGCAGCGCCTGCGCCGGCGGCTTGAGCGGCGGCGCCGGGATCTTGGGCACTGCGTAATGGGCCCGCACGTAGAACACAGTCTGCTGCGCGCTGTTGTTGACCCGCGCCACGGTGCTGTTGCGTGCATCGAGCGCGAAGGGCATGCGAAACGCCGTCTCCAGCCGCGTCAGGTAGCCCGGAATGTCGGCGATCAGCAGCGCGCCGGCCTCGATCAGCACGGCGCCATTGTCGGGATCGGGCAGGGAGACGACCGGCGCCGACGCGATCAGGCTGTCGGTGAACGACGCCTCGACGAAGCGCGCCTGCGGCGTGCCCCGCGCGGCGAAGAATTCCTCGTTGCGCGCCACCAGCTGCACCCGCTCGCCGCTGCGGCGGAAGAACGCGACGTGGGAGCGGCCCATCTGGTTGCCGTACAGTCCGCGCTCGCCGATGCTGCGCGTGATGTTGAAACTGAAGAACAACGGCACCTCGAACTGCGCGGGGCGCAATTCGATCCAGACCTTGTCGTCCTTGCGGTGCAGCGTGAAATGGCCCGGCTGCGCCACGGCGTCCTTGAGCACGTCGCGGTAGGGGCGCGGTCGCGGGCTCGGCGCGACCGGGCCGGGTGGCGCTGCGGGCGTCGCAGCCGTTTCGGCTTCGGCGCCATTGCCGGTCGGCGACTGTCCCCGGGCGAACGGCATTGCCAGGGCAAGCGCAGCGGCGACGAGGGCCAGGCAGGCGCGATGCATCACGACCTCAGCAGCCCGCCAGCAGCTGCCGCGCGAAGTTTTCGCGGTCCGAGCGCACCGCCGGCGTCACCAGCACCGCGACATTGGAGAACGTGCCGTCGTTGTCCACGCGCGCCAGGGCAAGCGCTTCGCCGCCGCGCGATCGCACGATCACTTCGGTCGAACTGCTGCCGACGGTGCGCTCCTCGGCCGTCTGCCCGTCGCGAGCGCGTGCGTTGCGCGCGATGCAGATGGCCGCCGCGTAGGGCGAATTGGCGATGCGGTAGCTGAACCGGTCGCCCTGATCGGGAGGGCGCCCGGGCGTCGGCGCGCACCCGGCAAGCAGTGCCGCCACGGCCATCGGGGCGAGCGTTCTTCGCATGTGGCGCAGTATAAACATCTGCGCGGCGTTCACGTCGGGCGCCGCGCGGTGAAAGCCGGAACGAATAGCTTCACCGCGGCAAGGCCGCCGAAATAGAGCGCGCCGAACGCGATCACGCGATGCGGCTCCTCGATCCATACGCCCCCGCCCGAGAGTCCGAGCGAGGGCACGAGCCCGGGCGGGATGCCGAAGTGCGGCAGCGGCGTGTCCACCGTGGCGAATACGCCGGCCAGATACAGCACCACCGACACCGCCCAGAACACGATCTGCCGTGTGCGCTCGTTTTCGAGCGGCAGCGGATCGATCCAGATCGACCCCAGGCGCGAGCCGATCAGCCAGGCAAACGCGCCAAGCGGCCACCATTCGCTGAAACTGGCGGCCCAGGCCAGCACGAACAGCAGGTAAAACAGGCTCAGACCCAGCACCGACAGGGTGCGCTTGGCGCGACTCGCCTCGGGGTCGTAGACCAGCACGGCGAAAAAGCCGCTCGAATGCACCACCAGGAATTCGAGCAGCATCACGATCAGTCCGGTCTTGACCGCCGCGGGGCCGAAGCGGAACGGCTCGAACCACGTGAGCACGAACAGGCCGCAGGTGATCGCATCCGGCAGCGCCAGCGCGAACCGGCGCCACCCCGGCGCGCGCAACTGCGCCGGGTCGCCCTCACTCAGCCGATCCACGCCCGGGCGTTGCGGAAGATCCGCATCCAGGGCGAATCCTCCGCCGCGCGCTCCGGCGCCCACGACATCTGCACCGCGCGAAAGACGCGTTCCGGATGCGGCATGACGATGTTGAAGCGCCCGTCCGGCGTCGTCAGGCCGGTGATGCCCTGCGGCGAGCCGTTGGGGTTGAGCGGATAGCGCTCGGTCGGCTGCCCGCCGTTGTCGACGAAACGCAGGCTGACCAGCGGCGCGGCGAGCGCCTGCTGCTCCGGCCGCGCGAATTCGGCGCGGCCTTCGCCGTGCGCCGTGACGATCGGCATGCGGCTGCCTGCCATGCCGGCGAACAGGATCGACGGCCCCGGCGCCACCTCGACCATGACGAAACGCGCCTCGAACTGCTCCGAGCGGTTGCGCGCGAACACCGGCCAGTGTTCCGCGCCCGGGATGATCGCCTTCAGTGCCGCCATCATCTGGCAGCCGTTGCATGAGCCTAGCGCGAACGTGTCGGCGCGCTGGAAGAAGCGCTCGAACTCGGCGCGCGCCCGGGCGTTATAGAGAATCGACTTGGCCCAGCCCTGGCCGCCGCCCAGCACGTCGCCGTAGGAAAAGCCGCCGCAGGCGGCGAGCCCGCGGAAACCCTGCAGCGTGACGCGTCCCGCGAGCACGTCCGACATGTGCACGTCGACGGCCTCGAACCCGGCGCGATCGAAAGCCGCGGCCATCTCCACCTGGCTGTTCACGCCCTGCTCGCGCAGCACCGCCAGGCGCGGCCGCGCGCCGCGCGCGATGAACGGCGCCGCGATGTCCTTGCCCGCGTCGTAGCCGAGCGCGAAATGGATGCCGGGGTCGCGCGCATCGAGGATGCGGTCGTATTCCTCCCGCGCGCATTGCGGGTCGTCGCGCAGCCCCTGCATGCGCCAGGTGGTTTCGGACCAGGCGCGCTGCAGCGCGACGCGCCCTTGCGCGAACAGCACGCGCGCGTTGCGCACGACGCAGATTTCGTCGCGCGCGTTGAGCAGGCCGATCACCTGCGCGCAGTGCCCGACGCCGGCGGCGCGCAGCGCGTCCATGACGCGGCCGCGGTCGGCCGCGCGGACCTGCAGCAGCGCGCCCAGTTCCTCGGCGAAGAGCGCCGCGAGGACGCGCTCGGCGCCGCGCCCGGCGAGCTGATCGTCGCTATTGCGCTTGAAGGCGTCAACGTCGTCGGCCGCGGCATCGAAGGCGAGCGCATCGAGGTTGAGCGTCACGCCGCAGCGTCCGGCAAACGCCATCTCGCAGGCCGCCGCGAACAGCCCGCCGTCCGAGCGGTCGTGGTAGGCGAGCAGCAGCTCGGCGCGCGCGAGCGCCTGGATCGCCTCGAACAGGCCCTTCACCAGTGCCGCATCGTCGGCATCGGGGCAGATGTCGCCGAAGCGCGACCAGACCTGCGCCAGGATCGAGCCGCCGAGGCGGTTGCGGCCGCAGCCGAGGTCGACGAGGATCAGCTCCGAATCGCCGCAGTCGGTGCGCAGCTGCGGCGTGAGCGTGCGGCGCGCGTCCTCGACCGGCGCGAACGCCGAAACGATGAGCGACAGCGGCGCCACCACCTCGCGCTCGCCCCAGGCGGTGCGCATCGACAGTGAATCCTTGCCCACCGGGATCGCGACGCCGAGCGCCGGGCAGAATTCGAGCGCCACCGCCGCCACCGTGTCGTAGAGTGCAGCGTCCTCGCCCGGATAACCGGCGGCGGCCATCCAGTTCGCCGAAAGCTTGACGCGATCGAGCGAGGCGATGCGCGCCGCGGCCAGGTTGGTGATCGCCTCGGCGACCGCCATGCGGCCCGAGGCCGGCGCGTCGATCAGCGCGAGCGGCGTGCGCTCGCCGATGGCGAGGGCTTCGCCCGCGTAACCGGAGAAATCGAGCAGCGTCACCGCGCAGTCGGCCACCGGCGTCTGCCAGGGGCCGACGAAGGGGTCGCGCGAGCACAGTCCGCCGACGCTGCGATCGCCGATCGCGATGAGGAAAGTCTTGTCCGCGACCGCGGGATGGCGCAGTACGCGATACGCAGCCTCCTCCAGGCGGATGCCCTCGAGCGACAGCGGCTCGAGCGCGCGCCGCAGGCGCCGCGCCTCGCGCAGCATCTTCGGCGGCTTGCCGAGCACCACCGCGAGTTCCATGTCCACCGGCGTGGCGCCGAGCTGCGGATCCTCGACCGTGAGTCGGCCGTCGGCGCTTGCCGTGCCCAGCACCGCGAACGGGCAGCGTTCGCGCTCGCAGATGCGGCGGAAGCGCTCCAGCGCCGCGGGCGCGAGCGCCAGCACGTAGCGTTCCTGCGCCTCGTTGCACCAGATCTCGCGCGGCGACATGCCCGAGTCCTCCGAGGGCGCGGCGCGCAGGTCCAGGCGCGCTCCGCGCCCCGCGCCGTGCACCAGTTCGGGCAGGGCGTTCGACAATCCGCCGGCGCCGACGTCGTGGATCGACAGGATCGGGTTGGCGTCGCCGAGCTGCCAGCAGCGGTCGATCACCTCCTGCGCGCGGCGCTGCATTTCCGCGTTGCCGCGCTGCACCGAATCGAAATCGAGATCCTCGACGTTGGCGCCCGCGCCCATGGAGGACGCCGCGCCGCCGCCCATGCCGATCAGCAGGCCGGGCCCGCCGAACTGCACCAGCAGCGCGCCCTCCGGCAGCGGCGCCTTGGCCGATTGCGCGGCGGCGATGCTGCCGAGGCCGCCCGCGAGCATGATCGGCTTGTGGTAACCGCGCAGCACGCCCCCCACGCGCTGCTCGAAAGTGCGGAAATAGCCGGCGAGGTTGGGACGGCCGAATTCGTTGTTGAACGCGGCCGCGCCGATCGGGCCCTCGGTCATGATGGCGAGCGCGCTCGCAATGCGGCCGGGCTTGCCGGGATCCTCCGCCTCCCACGGCTGCTCGCCGCCGGGGATGCGCAGGTGCGACACCGAAAAGCCGTTCAGGCCCGCCTTGGGCTTGGCGCCGCGGCCGGTCGCGCCCTCGTCGCGGATTTCGCCGCCGGCGCCGGTGGCCGCGCCCGGAAACGGGGCGATCGCCGTCGGGTGATTGTGCGTCTCGCACTTCAGCACGGTGTGCAGCAGGGCGGGAGCGGCGCGATAGCGGCCGTCGCCATCGGGATGAAAACCGAGCGCCTCGCGGCCCTGCATGATCGCGGCGTTGTCGGCATAGGCCAGCACCGTGCCCTGCGGATGGGCGGCATGGGTATGGCGGATCATCGCGAACAGCGATTGCGGCTTCGGTTCGCCGTCGACGATCCAATCGGCGTTGAAAATCTTGTGCCGGCAGTGCTCCGAGTTCGCCTGGGCGAACATGGTGAGCTCGGCGTCGGTGGGATCACGGCCCATCGCGCGATAGGCGCGCTGCAGATACTCGATCTCGTCGGCCGCGAGCGCGAGGCCGAGCGCGCGATTGGCTTCCTCGAGCCGCGCGAGCGCGAGCGTCTGCAGCGGCCGCGGCGCGACGTGACGGAAGAGCTGCGCCGCGTCTTCCAGGCGTGCCAGCACGGTCTCGGTCATGCGATCGTGCAGCCGCGCGGCCAGCGCTGCGCGCGCCGCGGGCGCGACTTCGCCGTCGAGCAGGAACAGGGTGCCGCGTTCGATGCGCCGCACGCGCGCGAGGCCGCAATTGCGCGCAATGTCGGTGGCCTTCGACGACCAGGGCGAAATGGTGCCGATGCGCGGCACGACGAGAAAGCGCGCGGCCGCGCCGCTGCCCTCCTGCGGCGGCGCGCCGTAGGCGAGCAGGCGGCCGAGCAGCCGTTTCCCATCCGGCGCGAGCGCGGCGTCGGTTTCGGCGAAATGCCAGTATTCGGCGCGCAGGCCGCGAATGCCGGGCTGGATCGCCTGGAGCTGCGGCAGGAGCTTGGCGACGCGGAACTCCGACAGCGCGCACGCACCGCGGAGTTGCAGGATCGATGGCATTCCAGGCGGGCCGGTGAGAGCGGATTATACCGGCAGGCGCGGGATCACTTGCGCAGGATCGGGTCCTGGATCTTGCCGCCGATGGCGAGCGTCGCGCGCAGCGTCTGCGCGGGGGTCTTCAGGTCCGCGATGATGCGTCCCGCGAGCGTGCTGCCGCCGACGATGTCGAGGCTCGCGCCGGCGTTCATGGCGCCGGCGGCGATCGTGATGTTGCGCAGCTGCACCGAGCCGGCCTGGTACTGGCCCTGCGCCGTGAGCTCGTTGAACGGCGTTCGTCCGGTGCTCTGCGCACCCGCAGTCTGGATCGCGCGCCCGAGATCGAAACTGCCGAGCACGCCCTTGTCGATCCTGAAGCTGCCCTCCAGGCGCGCGCTCTCGCCGAGCCGCTCCGGCGCGGCGCCGCTCATCGCATACAGGCCGCGCCCTTCGGCCCGCCCCTCGGACACCAGGGCGGGGGCAAACACCGCGGCATTCAGGTTGCGCACGCGCAGTTCGCCCTCGACCGACCAGGTCGCCCCCCAGCGCAGGCGCGCGCTGCCGGACACCACCCCCTCGTAGATGCGGCCGTCGAACGCGGAGACGTCGAGCCCCTGGCGCGTGGCGCTGCCCTTGAAGCCGAATTCCGACAGCGTCAATCCCGGCACGAACGGCACCTGGAAACTTTCCGCGCCGCCCTCTATGTTCAGCGTGCCGCCGCTGGGCGCCATCTTGATCTGCAGCCGGTCCGCACCGCTCAGCGTGACCGACTGCAGCGCGCCGTTGCCGCCGACGGCGATGTCGGCATCGAGCTCCGGCAGGGGCAGCGGCCCGGCGAGCTTCAGCCGTTTTGCGCTCATGCGCGCGATCCTGAGGTGGTCGCCCTGCAAGGCGCCGAACAGCAGATCTCCGAGCTGCGCCTGCGCCATCACCAGGCCCTCGAGCTCGACGCGGTCGAACGACTTGCGGTCCCCCGTCAGGGCGCCGATCCCGGTGTGCGCGCGCGCCAGGCCGATCTGCGTCCCGTCGCCCACCGAAACGCGCTCGAACTTGATCTGCAGCCCGGTGATGAGCGACAGATGCGCGCCGCCGATGCGCACCGGCACGCCCAGCGCATCGGAGGCCGCTTTTTCGTAGCTCGCGGTCGAAAGCGGGACGACATGCAAGACCGCGATGCCCACTGCAAGCAGCGCCCCCAGGGCGATCACGCCGTACTTGACCCACGCCGCGGAGCGCCGCGGTGCGGCCGGCGCGATCGCCGCGAACTCGTCGGCTTCGGCGGGCGTCTGCGAGAGGATTTCGACGCGACGCTGCGGCGGCTTGCCGCTCGGCGTCTCGACCTGCGGCGCCGCTTGCGGCGGCTCCTCCGGCAGCGGCTTGCGCTCGCGCTTGCCGGCAGCCTGCTCGAGCGCCTTGCGCTCGCGCTCGATCTCCCGGAAGTCGAGCTCGTCGTCGCCGATCTGCAGGTCCTCGTCGAGCGCGTGCTCGAGCACCGTGCCGGCGACGGCTTCCTTGGCGCGCTGGCGGCGTTCTTCCGCCTGCGTCTGCTGCTCGCGCAACGTGTCGCTCTGCGCCTCGCGCTCCGCGGCGCTCAGCGAGCGGCGCGCCTGCTCCTCGCGCGCGCGCCGACGTTCCTCTTCGGCCTCGCGGCGCGCTTCCTCCAGCGAGCGGGTTCGCGGGCTCTCGGCCGCAGCGGCAGGCGGCGGCGCAGCTGCCTTCGCCGCGTCTTCCCGGGCCGCGCGCGCCGCCTCCAGCGCCGCGCGCCGCGCAGCTTCGCGTGCCGGGCCGGCGGCTTCCTCCGCCGAGCGCTCGGCCGCCCGGTTCGCCTCGTCGTCGCGCTGGGAAAACGAGTCGAGATCGGCGAGCAGCGACTCCTCGAGCGACGCCGCGCTGGTGGCCTTGGCGACCAGCGCGCGCGCGCTCGCCGCCCGCTTGCGGCCCGCCGCGTCGCCATCCGGCGCCTGCTCGCTTTCCCGGCGGCGCTGCGCCTCCTCCTCCTCGCGCCGCCTGCGTTCCTCGCCGTCGCGCGCGTGCCGTTCGGCATCCTCGCGTCCCCTGCGCTCGCTTTCTTCGCGCGCCCGGCGTTCCTGCTCGAGCCGGCGGCGCAATTCCTCGGCCTCGCGCTGCGCCTTTTCTTCGGCTTCCCGCCGCGCCCGCTCCTGCGCCTCGCGCTCGGCGGCATCCTGCGCCTTGCGTTGCGCTTCGGTTTGCGTACGCCGCTCGGCTTCTTCCCGGGCGCGGCGCTCGCTTTCCTCCTTCGCCTGGCGTTCGGATTGTTCCCTCGCCCGGCGCTCCTGCTCGAGCTGGCGCCGCAGCTCCTCGGCTTCGCGCTGCGCCTTTTCCTCGGCTTCCCGTCGCGCCCGCTCCTGCGCCTCGCGCTCGGCCGCTTCCTGGGCCCGGCGCTGCGCTTCGGACTGCGCGCGCCGCTCGGCTTCTGCCTTCGCCTTGCGCTCGCTTTCTTCGCGCGCCCGCCGCTCGGCTTCTGCCTTCGCCTTGCGCTCGGCTTCCTCGCGCGCCCGCCGCTCTTCCTCCTCGCGCGCGCGCCGCTCGGCTTCCGCTTTGGCGCGGCGTTCGGTTTCCTCGCGCGCCCGCCGCTCTTCCTCGGCGCGCGCCCGCTGCGCCTCGAGTTCGCGCCGCAAGGCCTCGGCCTCCCGCTGCGCCTTTTCCTCGGCTTCCCGGCGCGCGCGCTCCTGCGCTTCGCGCTGGCGTTCGGCCAGTTCCCGCGCCTGGCGCTCGGCTTGCTCGCGCGCCTTGCGCTCGGCATCCAGGCGCGCATTCAATTCCGCCTCGATCCGCGCCTTCTCGGCCGCTTCGCGCTGCGCGCGTGCGATGGCCTCGCGTTCGCGCGCGGCGGCGGCCTGACGCTCCTGGTCCGCCGCCTCCGCCAGGGCCCGCGCCTCCGCCTCTGCCTTGGCCTTCGCCTCCGCTGCGGCGCGCACAGCCGCCTCGCGCGCGGCCTTCACCTTGGCGTCGGCCTCGGCGTGAATGCGCGCTTCCGCCTCGGCACGTGAACGCGCCTCGATTTCGGCGCGCGCCGCCGCCCTGGCCTCGGCCTCGGCACGCGCCTTGGCCTCGGCTTCCGCGCGCGCGCGCGCCACGGCTTCTTCGCGCGAGCGGAAATCGGTTTCCGAGTGCTCCTTCTCGCGGCGCTCGGCCTCGGCACGCGCCTGCGCCGCCAGGTCGATCACGGGCCTGGGCGGCGACGCCGCGCCTTTGGCGGCGAGCTTCGTGAAATCGAGTTCCTCTTCGCCTTCCGGCGTCGGGGCCGCGGCCGGCCTGGAGGCAGCAGCCGGCTTGGACGCGGCCGATGCCGCCGCTGCGGCCGGCCGCGCGGTGCTCGAAGTGACCTCGCGGATGAATCCGTCGCGGTCCAGCTGCTGGATCAGGGCCTCGAATTTCGCCGGCGGCGTCTTGTCGAATTTCTGCTGCAGGTCGGCGAAACTGGTCTTGCCGTCGATCTGGGTGAGAACCGCGCGTTCGTTGCGCGACAGCAGCCCCGTTTTGCCCGACGCCTCCTGGACGCCCTTTCCCGTCTTGGAAAAGATGGCGTAGGGATTGATGGCTGCAGGTGACGAGGGTGGCGGCATGGCCTTCGACGTGGTGTCCTTATTATAAGCAGCCCACGGCCGGGCCCGCTGCCGCGACCGGCCGCCCGCCGATGCTAGACTGGCGTGCCTTGCCGCAAGCACCCGCTTCACTTCAGCTCACGCTGCTCCTCGGTTTCCTGATCGCACTGGTGGCGCTCGGCATCGATTCCACCGTCCCCGCGCTGCCCGCGGTCGCGGCGGCCCTGGGCTCGGAGCCCGGCGCGGCGCAATTCACGCTCACGGGCTTGTTCGCGGGCGTCGCCTGCGGACAGCTCGCCTGGGGTCCGCTCTCGGACCGCTACGGCCGCAAGCCCGCGCTCTATGGCGGGCTGGCGTTGATGGCGCTCGCCAGCTTCGCCAGCGCGCTGGCGGCGGACACAGCGACGCTCGCCTGGCTGCGGTTCGCGCAGGGTTTCGGTCTGTCCTGCGGGCCGGTGATCGGGCGCTCCATCGTGCGCGACCTGTATGGCCACGAACAGGCGGCGAGCCTGCTCTCGCGCATGATGATCGTCTTCGGCGTCGTGCCGATCCTCGCGCCGCTCGCCGGCAGCGCCCTGCTCGATGCCGCCGGCTGGCAGGCCGTGTTCTGGCTGCACGCCGCCATCGCACTGGCCCTCATGGCGGCAAGCGCGCGCGTGCTGGCGGAATCCGCGCCGCGGCGCCGTGCGATCGAAAGCCCGCTCGCCATGGCGCTCGGCTATGCCGGACTGCTCGGCCAACGCGCCTTCCTCGCGCCTTTTCTCGTGATGCTGGGGGTGCAGCTCGGCATCATCGCGTTCGTGACCAATTCCGCCGTGACGCTGATCCGCGGCTTCGGCCTGTCCCCGTACCAGTACAGCTTCGTGTTCGCGCTGGTGATGCTGGGCCAGATCGGCGGCGCGTTCGCCGGCAGCCGCCTGGTGACGCGGCATGGGGTGCGTGCCATGCTGCGCCTCGGCGCGGCGTTCGCCGCCTGCGCGGGGATCGCGGTCGCGGCGCTCGCCTGGATCGACCTCAGGCATTGGGCCGCCGTGGCGGTGCCGATGTGCGGCTACCTGTTTGCGGCGAGCCTCGTCATTCCGAACGCCACGGCAGCGGCGCTGCAGCCATTTCCGGAGCGCGCCGGCAGCGCCTCGTCGCTGATGGGCGCCCTCGCTTTCGGCATCGGCGCGCTGCTCGGCGCCGTGCTCGGCTGGTCTTTCGACGGCAGCGCGCGGCCGATGGCCAGCGCCGCGGCGCTGGGCGGCGCGGCGGCCTGGCTGGCGATCGGGCTCCTGCCGCCGCAGGCCGCACCGGCGCATGGACCGCGTTGACTGCGTCGTGGTCGGCGCGGGTCTCGTGGGACTCGCGGCGGCGCGCGCCCTGGCGCTCGCCGGACGGGAGGTGGTGATCCTCGAGGCCGAGAGCGCCATCGGCACGCACACCAGTTCGCGCAACTCGGAGGTGATTCACGCCGGCATCTACTACCCGCGCGGCTCGCTCAAGGCCACGGCCTGCCTGCGCGGCCGCGAACGCCTCTACGCCTACTGCGCCCAGCACGGCGTGCCGCATCGCCGCTGCGGCAAGCTGATCGTCGCCACCGACGAGCGTCAACTCGCCGAATTGCACGCGATCCAGGCCAGGGCGCGGGCCAACGGCGTCACCGACGTGGCCTGGATGGAGCGCGCCGCGGCGCGCGGGCTCGAGCCGGCGATCGAATGCGTCGCGGCGCTGCATTCGCCTTCCACCGGGATCATCGACAGCCACGCGCTGATGCTGGCCTATCTCGGCGATGCCGAACGCGCCGGCGCAATGCTGGCGCTGGCGAGCCCGCTGCGGGCTGCGCGCATCGTGCGCGACGGCATCGAACTCGATGTCGGCGGCGCGGAGCCCGCGCGCATCATCACCCGGCATTTGGTCAACAGCGCCGGCCTCAGGGCGCCGAGTGTCGCGCGGAACATCGAGGGTTTTCCCGCCGCCCTCGCGCCGCGCGAATTCTATGCCAAGGGCAATTACTATTCGCTGCGCGGCCGCGCGCCGTTCGCGCGACTGGTGTACCCGGTGCCGGAACCCGGCGGGCTGGGGGTGCACGTCACGCTCGACCTCGCGGGACAGGCGCGTTTCGGTCCCGACGTCGAATGGGTCGAGCGCATCGAGTACTCGGTCGATCCCGCGCGCGCTGCAGCGTTCTACGGCGCCATCCGGCGCTATTGGCCGGCGCTGCCGGAGGGCGCGCTGGCGCCCGCGTACTGCGGCATCCGGCCGAAGATTTCGGGGCCGGGTGAGCCGGCGGCGGATTTCGTCATCCAGGGTCCCGCGCAGCACGCGATCGCCGGGCTGGTGAACCTGTACGGCATCGAGTCGCCCGGATTGACAGCGTCGTTGGCGTTGGCCGATGATGTCGCGGCCCTGATTCGCCCCTAACCCCGGAGGAAAGATGATTCATCGCCGATCGTTCATTGCCGCTGCCGTTGCGGGCCTGCTCGCGCTCGCGGGCGGCGCCCAGGCGCAGACCAAGTGGGACATGCCGACGCCTTACAGCGACGGCGAATTCCACACCATCAACGTGCGCCAGTTCGTTGAAGACGTGAAGAAGGCAAGCGGCGGCCAGCTCGACATCGTGGTGCATTCGAACGGCTCGCTCATCAAGCACCCCGACATCCTGCGCGCGGTTTCCACCGGACAGGTGAACATCGGCGAGTTCCTGCTCGGCCAGTTCGGCAACGAGGAACCCGTGTTCAACGCCGACAACGTGCCGTTCCTCGCCGCGGGCTACGACAACGCCTGGAAACTGTACCAGGCGCAGAAGTCGGTGCTGGAGAAAAAGCTCCAGGGCCGCGGCCTGCGGCTGCTGTACTCGGTGGCCTGGCCCGGCCAGGGCATCTACAGCAAGAACCCGCTGAAGAGCGTGGACGATCTCAAGGGCACCAAGTTCCGCACCTACAGCCCGCTCACGGCGCGGCTCGCGGAACTGCTCGGCGCCAGCCCCACCGTGATCCAGGTGCCCGAAGTGCCGCAGGCGTTCGCCACCGGCACCATCAGCGCCATGATCACCTCTTCCGCCACGGGCTCCTCGACCAAGGCCTGGGAGTTCGTCAAGAACTACTACATGACCAACGCGATGCATCCGAAGAACGTGGTGGTGGTCAATGAGCGCGGCTTCCAGCGCTTGCCGGACGCGCAGAAGAACGCCCTCACCGCCGCCGCGACCACGGCCGAGAAACGCGGCTGGGACCTGTCGCGGCAGCGCGAGGCGAGCGCCAACAAGCTGCTCGCCGACAACGGCATGACCGTGCATACGCCCGACGCCACCATGATGGCCGCATTCGGCAAGGTCGGGGACACGATGGCCGGCGAATGGCTCAAGGCCGCGGGCGCGGACGGCGAGGCAATCGTCAAGGCCTATCGCGGCAAATAGTGTCGAGTGCGCCGCGCGCTCGACTGGCTGTACGGCGCGAGCGGCGCGTTTGCCGCGCTCTGCCTGGCCGGCATCTGCGGGCTGATGCTGGCGCAGGCGATCGGGCGCGAGTTCAGCCTGCTGATCCGGGGTGCCGATGACATCACCGCCTGGCTCTGCGCCGCGGCATCGTTCTTCGCGCTCGGCCACACCTTCCGACATGGCGAGCTGGTGCGCGTAGGGCTCTGGATTGACATGCTCAAAGGGCGGGCGCGCTGGTGGGCGGAGATCGCGGCCCTCACGATCACGGCGCTGTTCGTCGGTTACATGCTGTGGGCCGTCGGCCGGTTCGTCTACGACAGCTGGCAGTTCAGGGAAGTGGCGCAGGGATTGATCCGGGTCCCGATCTGGATCCCGCAACTCTCGTTCCTGCTCGGCGTGCTGATCTTCTTCGTCGCGGTGCTCGACGAATGGGTCGCCGTGCTGCGCCGTCAGAAGCCGGCTTATCAGATCGCAGAGGAAGCGCGGCGCGCGAGCGGCGACTTCTCCGAGCTGACTTGAGCGATGGGCACGCTCGTCATCGCCACGGTGCTGTTTACGGCCCTGCTCGTGCTCCTCGCGGGTGGGGTGTGGATTGCGATCGCGCTGGGCGCGGTGGCCTGGCTCGGGCTGCAGCTATTCACGAACACGCCGCCGGACGTCAACCTGTTCCAGACGTTCTGGGGCTCTTCGGCATCGTGGACACTGGCCGCGCTGCCGCTGTTCATCTGGATGGGCGAAATCCTGTATCGCACCAGGCTCTCCGACGAGATGTTTGCCGGGCTGGCGCCATGGCTCGGCTGGCTTCCGGGCCGCCTGATGCACGTCAACGTGCTTGCCTGCGGGATCTTCGGCACCGTCTCGGGATCGTCGGCCGCGACCTGCGCGACGATCGCAAAGGTCGCGCTGCCGGAATTGAAGAAACGCGGCTACGACGAGAAGATCTGTCTCGGCTCGCTGTGCGGCGCCGGGACGCTCGGCATCCTGCTGCCGCCCTCGATCATCATGGTGGTGTACGCAGTCGCCGCTGAGGTCTCGATCCTCAAGGTCTTTCTGGCGGGATTCCTGCCGGGCTTGCTGCTGATGCTGCTGTTCTCCGGCTATATCGCCGCCTGGGCGCTGCTCAATCCGGAGAAGACGCCCCGCGACGAGATCCGCATGACGCTGCGCGAGAAACTCTATCACAGCCGGCTGCTGATTCCGTGCGTCGCCCTGATCGTATTCATCGTCTGGGTGATGCTGATCGGCTGGGCGACCGCCACCGAAGCGGCCGCCTACGGCGTGCTCGGTGCGCTCGGCATCGCCGCGTGGTCGGGCGGCCTGACGCGCGAAACCTTCTGGCAGAGCCTGATGGGCGCGACGCGCCTTTCGTGCATGATCATGTTCATTCTCGCCGGCGCGAGTTTCCTGTCCTCGTGCATGGCGTTCACCGGCATTCCGCGGGCGCTCGCCGAATGGGTCGCCGCGCTGGAGCCGAACAAGTATTCGCTGATCGCGATTCTGGCGCTGATCTATCTCTTGCTCGGCACCGCGCTGGACGGGGTCTCCATGATCGTGCTCACGACTTCGATCGTCATCCCCATGATCGAGAAGGCCGGCATTGACTTGGTCTGGTTCGGCATCTTCATCGTGCTGCTGGTGGAGATCGCGGAGGTCACGCCGCCGCTTGGATTCAACCTCTTTGTGCTGCAGACCATGAGCGGCCGCGACTCGAACTACGTCGCCTGGGCTTCGATCCCGTTCTTCTGCATGATGCTGCTGTCGATCGCGTTCATCACGATCTTCCCGGAGATCGCGACCTGGCTGCCGGACGCCCTGATCACCAAACCGAAGTAGCCGCAGGGGTCAGAGTAAACTCGCCCTGCTCCCGGAACCCGATGGAATGAACCCATGCCGCAACCGATCTACGTCACGGCGGACATCCGCCGCATCGAGCAGGCCGCGGGCGCGGCGTCGCCGCCATTGATGGAGCGCGCGGGCGCTGCCGCCGCGGAGCTGGCCGCGCAGCTATTGTCCGATCGCGACAAGGACGTGCTGGTGCTGGCCGGCCCGGGCAACAACGGCGGCGACGCGCGCGTCGTGGCACGGCTGCTCGCCGAACGGTTTTTCCGCGTCACGCTGGCGGCGCGCCCGGAAGACGTGCCCTCCGGGCGGCGCTGGGGGCTGGTGGTCGACGGACTGTTCGGCATCGGCCTCGCGCGCGCGGTCGAGGGCGACCACGCCAAATTGATCGACATCGCCAACGCGCAGCGCTGCCCGGTACTCGCGCTAGACATTCCGAGCGGCGTCGCATCGGACACCGGGCAGGTGCTCGGTCGGGCGGTGCGCGCCACGCATACGATCACCTTCATCGCCCTCAAGCCCGGACTGCTGACGCTCGATGGGCCGGACCATTGCGGCGTGGTTCACGTCGCCAACCTCGCGCTGGACCCGGCTGCGCCGGTCGCATCGCAAGGCTGGGTCGCGGCACCCGAGCTGTTCTCGCAGGCGCTCAGGCCGCGCCCGCGCAATTTCCACAAGGGACAGGCGGGCTCGCTCGCGATTCTCGGCGGCGCCGCCGGCATGGCGGGGGCCGCGCTGCTCGCCGGGCGCGCGGCGCTGCAGCTCGGCACCGGCCGCGTCTATGTCGGCCTGCTCGATCAGCAGGCTCCCGCGGTCGATGGCAGCGCGCCCGAACTGATGCTGCGCCACCCCGACGAGGCGCTCGGCATGGAGCTCGACGCGCTCGTCGTCGGCCCGGGGCTCGGCCAGGGCGAGCGCGCCGAGACGCTGCTCGCGGCCGCGCTCGCGAGCGACATGCCCTGCGTGCTCGATGCGGACGCGCTCAACCTGATCGCCGAGAACTCCGACCTGCGGCACGCCTGCGCGCGGCGCGCGGCCGAAACGCTCGTCACGCCGCATCCCGGCGAGGCGGCGCGCCTGCTCGCGCTGAGCCCCACGGCCGTGCAGGCCGACCGGCTCGGCGCGGCGCGCACTCTGGCCGCAAACCTCAATGCGCACGCCGTGCTCAAAGGCAATGGCAGCGTCATCGTGGCGCGCGACGGTCACTGGTTCATCAACACCACCGGCAATCCAGGCATGGCCTCCGCCGGCATGGGCGATGTGCTGGCGGGAATTCTCGGCGCGCTGCTGGCGCAGGGCTGCCCGGGCGAGGCGGCGCTCACCCTCGGCGTGCACCTGCACGGCGCGGCGGCCGATGAACGCGTCGCCGCGGGCGAAGGTCCCGTGGGGCTCGCGGCGAGCGAGCTGATCGCGCCGGCGCGCCGCCTCTGGAACGCCTGGCTGCGCGGCGCGGCGCCCTCGGGCGCCGCGCTTCACGCGCCGCGCTAGATCGCCCTCATGCGACCCTCACCCGCGCCACCGGCTCGGGGTACGGATAGAGCATGTTGAGCGCGATCGACTGGTGGTTCGCCTGCACGATGCGCACGTGCTCGCGGCGCAGCTCGCGCGCGTGCCGCACGCCGCAGGAATGGGCGATCATGTCGATCTCGCGGTTCATGTTGAGGCAGTAACTGGCGACGCGCTGGAATTTTTCCTGCACCACCAGCGCGCGCTGCAGGCGCCGGTTGTGCGTCGTGACGCCGGTCGGGCAGGTGTTCTGGTGACAGCGCAGCGCCTGGATGCAGCCGAGCGCGAACATGAAACCGCGCGCGGTGTTGACGAAATCGGCGCCGACCGCCAGCGCCCAGGCGGCGCGCGCCGAGGTCACCAGCTTGCCGGAGGCGACCACGCGCACGCGCTGGCGCAGCCCCGATTCGATGAGCGCATCCACCACGCGCGGCAGCGCCTCGTCGATCGACAGGCTCATGTGATCGGCGAGCGCCTGCGGCGCCGCGCCCGAGCCGCCCTCGCCGCCGTCGATGACGAGGAAGTCCGGCGCGAACTCGAAGCCGCGACGGTGCACCGTGTCGGCGAGCTCGTTCATGAAGCGCCAGCCGCCGATCGCCGTCTTCACGCCCACCGGGCGCCCGGTGAGATCGCGGATGCGCGCGATGCTCTCCAGCAGCTCGTTCATGCTGGAGATGTCGCGATGGCGGTTGGGGCTGATCGAATCGCGCCCCTCCGGAATGCCGCGGATGCGCGCGATCTCCGAGGTCACCTTGCGCCCGGGCAGCACGCCGCCCTTGCCGGGCTTGGCGCCCTGCGAGAGCTTGATCTCGAACGCCTTCACCACCTTGGACAGCTCGAGCAGGCGCTCCGGATCGAGGCTGCCCTGGGTGTCGCGCAGCCCGTACTTCGCGGTGCCGATCTGCATGACGATGTCGCAGCCGCCTTCCAGATGGTAGGGCGACAGGCCGCCTTCGCCGGTGTCCAGCCAGCAGCCGGCCACCGCCGCACCGCGCGACAGTGCGCTCACGGCAGGCGCCGAAATTGCGCCGTAGCTCATGCCGCTGACGTTGACGATCGAGCGCGCCTCGAAGGGATTGCGGCAGTAACCCTCGCCGAGCGCGAGCGCGGACGTCGGCAGGCGCTCCTCTTCCAGCACCGGGAAGGGATGATTGACGAAGATTAGCGCGCCGGGCTCGTGCAGGTTGTAGGTGGAGCCGAAGCCGATCGTGCCGCCCTCGTTCTTCGCCAGGCGGTAGACCCAGCCGCGCGTGGCGCGGTTGAACGGCATCTCGTCGCGATCGCCGGTGAAGAAGTACTGGCGGAAATACTCGCCGAGCTGCTCGAAGAAATAGCGCAGGTGCCCGATGACCGGGTAGTTGCGCAGCACGCCGTGCTTCTTCTGCGTGATGTCGCGGACAAAGATGAACGCGACCCACAACAGCAACGTGAGCGCCGCGAGCGTGCCGATGCCATAGGACAGGATGTCCATCACCATGCGGGCGTTCCCTCCCCGGGCGCCATGATACGCCGGCCGGGACGCGCGCGTCCGGCGCGCGCGCGATCACGCCGCGCGCTCAGCTGCCGAGCGCGCGCACGACGTTGAAGATTTCGGCCGCGTGATGCCGGGGGTTGACCCCGTACGCCGCGTGCAGCACCACGCCGCGCTTGTCGATGACGAAGGTCGAGCGCACGAGGCATTCGCGCCGCACGCCCTCGGTTTCCTTTTCCTGCAGCACGCCGTAGAGGCGGCAGACTTCGCCGTCCGGATCGGCGAGCAGCCGGATCGAAAGCCCGTTGCGGTCGCGGAACTCGGCGTGCGTCAGGCAATCGTCGCGCGAGACGCCCAGGATGACGCAGTCGTGCCGCACGAACTGGTCCTCGTGGTCTGAAAAATCACAGGCCTCGAGCGTGCAGCCGGGCGTGCCGTCGCGCGGATAGAAAAACAGCACGACATTGCGCCGGCCCTTGAACGACGCGAGCTTCACCGGCTGCATGTCGGCGTCGTGCAGCGCGAAGGCGGGAGCGGTTTGACCCTTCTGGATCATGGTCGGGGCGTGCGCGATTCTAAAGCACGCGCAACGCCGCTTGACAAGCCGTGTGTGGTGCGCGAGCCACAGCCGCAGCGCGGCTACAATCGCGCCATGCGGCAGCGCTGGCTCGGCGGATTGTCGACGCACGAATTCCTGCGGCAGCACTGGCAGAAGCGGCCGCTGCTCGCGCGCGCGGCCTGGACTGCGCCGCCCGGCTTGCCGCAGCGCACGAAACTGTTCGCCCTCGCGTGCCGCAGCGACGTCGAAGCGCGGCTCGTGGCGCAGCGCGCCGGTCGCTGGCGGCTCGAGCACGGACCGTTCCAGCGTCGGCGCTTCGCAAGCCTGCCGCCACGCAACTGGGCGCTGCTCGTCAATGGCGTCAACCTGCAGGTGCCCGCCGCCGAGCAATTGCTGCGCCGCTTCGACTTCCTGCCGCAGGCTCGGCTCGATGACGTCATGGCCAGCTATGCGGCGCCGGGCGGCGGCGTCGGCCCGCATTACGATTCGTATGACGTGTTCCTGCTGCAGGGCCCCGGCCGACGCGTATGGCGACTGCAGCGGGCGCGCCCCTTCAAGTTGCTCGCCGATGCGCCGCTCAGGCTGATCGCGGATTTCGCGCCGCAAGAGGAATACCTGCTCGAGCCCGGCGACCTGCTGTACCTGCCGCCCGGCTGGGCCCACGACGGCGTCGCACTCGAGCCGTGCGTCACGTACTCCGTCGGCTGCCGCGCCCCGCGCGGCGCCGAACTCGCGCTCGCAATGCTGGACTACCTGCATGAGCGCGGCCTGCCGGACGCCGAGTTCCGCGACCCCGCGCTGCGCCCGGCGACACGCTCCGCGCAAATCGGCGCCCCGATGGTCGGCTTCGCCCGGCGCGTGCTGCGCCGCCTGCGCTGGACGGCGCGCGACGTGGGGCGCGTGCTCGGGCGCCACCTCACGACGCCCAAGCCGCAGGTCGTGTTCCGGCCGCCGCGCCGGCCGCTTGCGCGCGCGGCCTTCCTGCGCCAGCTTGCGCGCGACGCGGTCGTGCTCGATGCCAGGTCGGCGCTGCTGTACCGCGGCAGCGCCTTCTTCCTCAACGGTGAGGAGCTCGCGCTGCGCGCGGCGCAACGCCGGCCGCTCGCACGGCTTGCCGATCGGCGGCACTGCGCCGGCGCGGCGCTGGCGCGCGCCGGGCTGGGCGCGCAGCTCTACGCGTGGTATGGACGGGGCTATCTCCACCTGGAGCGGTCCGCGTGAGCGAAGCGCGCGACGCGCCGGCGATGCCGCCCGACTACCAGCTGTTCGAGTCCGAAGCGGACTTCCAGGCAGCCGTCGACCGGCTGCTCGAGCAGCCGGGCCGCGAACTGCGGGTGTTCGATCCGGACCTCGCCAGCCTGCGCCTCAACGCGGCCGAGCGGGTCGCGCGCATCGAGCGCTTCCTCCAGGCAAGCCGCGCACGGCGGCTGTACCTCGCGGTGCACGACACCGACTACCTCACCAAGTATTGCCCGCGCATGCTGCAGCTGCTCAAGCGCTACTCGCATGCCATTCAGGTGCAGCGCACGCACGAAGAGATCCGCGAGTTGCGCGACGCCTTCCTGGTGCTCGATACGGCGCATTTCCTGCGCCGTCCGGAGACCCGCTACTGGCGCGGCGCGATCTGCTTCAACGATCACAACGAGGCCTACGCGATGCGCGCGCGGTTCCTCGAGATCTGGGCGGCGTCCTATCCGGCGGTTTCGGCCACCACGCTCGGCCTGTAAGCCGGAAATTGCTATAATTTTGCGCTCGTCCGCGCCTGCGGGCGGGACGCATTGGCCTCCTCAACCACACACAAGGAAATGAAAATGTACAAATCGATCCTGCTGGCCGCCGTCACGGCGGCTGCGCTGGCCGCCTGCGGCCAGGAACAGAAACCCGCGCCCAAGGCCCCGGCTCCTGCGGCTACCCCCGCTCCGGCTCCCGTGGCCGCGCCAAAGGTGGAAGAGAAAAAGGTCGAGAGCACCACGACCACGACCACCACGACTGCGCCTGACGCACCGAAGCCTGAAGAGAAGAAATCCGAGACCACGACCACCACCACGACCACGACAACGGAACCGGCGAAGAAATAGTCGAGCAGTCGCTTTAGCGAAACCGGCGCCGGCCCGCAAGGGCCCCGCCGGTTTTCGTTGTCTAGCGCAGCTCGCGCCAGCCAAAACCCTCGTCCTGGGTCGCGATGCCGACCCAGTCCGGCTCGCAGCCGAGCGCGCGAGCCAGCGCCGCGCGCGCCAGATCAGGGCGGTTGTTCTGCTCCGAGAGATGGGCACAGACGACATGCTGCAGCCGCGTGCGATCGAGCGCGCCCAGCAGCCGCTCGCTCGCGCCGTTGTCGAGATGCCCGAACGGCCCCGCGATGCGTTCCTTCAGCCATTTCGGATAGCTCCCGCCCCACAGCAGCGGCAGATCGTGGTTGCACTCCAGCACCAGCGCGTCGCAGCCCGAGAGCGCGGCCTCGACGTGCGCCGTGGAGGCACCGATGTCGGTCAGCACGCCCAGGCGCAAAGCGCCGTCGGAGAACACGAACTGGACGGGCTCGCGCGCGTCATGCGGCACGGTGAAAGGCCTCAGCTCCAGGCCGTCGAGCGCCTGCGCCGAGCGGCCGTCGATCAGCCGGACTTCGGCCGCGGCGTTGGTCTTGCCCGCCTCTTCCAGTGCGGCCCGCGTGCCGTAGCTCAGGCACAGCGGCACGCCGTGCAGCGCGGCGAAGGCGAACGCGTGCCCGGCGTGATCCTCGTGCTCGTGGGTGACGAGGATGGCGCTGAGCCCGGCCGGCGTGAGTCCGAGCCGCGCCAGGCGCCGTTCGGTCTCGCGCGGCGCCAGGCCGCAATCGAGCAGCACGCGCGTGGCGCCCGCTTCGACCACCAGGCAGTTGCCCCTGGAGCCGCTCGCCAGCGAAGCGAAGCGCATCACGCCGCGCCGGGCGTCACTTCAGCTGATCGTGCAGCAGCGAGAGGATGCGGCGCGTGGTCTGCGAAGAGTCCGCAGCGCCGTCCTTGTTGAGGATCTGCACCTCGCTCGCCTCGCTCGCCGGCTTGACGAGCACGCGATACTGCTCCGCCTTGACCTTGGCGTCGCTCGAGCGCCAGAAAGCGAGCTTGCCGAGCAGGCCTTCCTTCTCCTGGTTCTTGCGGTCCATGTCGGCTTCCGGATCGGCATAGCGCACGAAGTACAGGCCCTTCTGGCGATCGCGATCCTCGACCGTGAAACCCACCCGGTCGAGCGCCAGCCCGACGCGCCGCCAGGCGCGGTCGAACGGCTCGAACACCTGCAGCAGGTCGCGGCCGTCGACGCCCTTCTTGATCGCCGCGCGCGAGGCCTGCGGCGCCGCCACGCTCGCGATCTGCCGGGCCTGCTCCTCCTGCGCCCCGAGCCGCACCATCAGGCGGCGCAGGAATTCCGCTTCGAGTTCCGGGTCGGGCGGACGCGGCTGCCAGACCGTCTGGTCGCTGCGCTCGCGCGTATAGACTTCCATCATGCCGCGGTGGCTGACGTAGATCTCGGTGCCGCCGTCGGACGCGCGCTCCATGCGGGTGCGGAACTTGTCGCGCTCCGAAGTCGAATAGATCTGCTCCAGCACGCGCCCGATCGTATTGCGGATGAAATCCTGCGGCAGCTTGGCGCGGTTCTCGGCCCAGTCGGTCTCCAGCACGCCGGCCTCGGGCAGCTCGAGATTGACCAGGAAGCCGTTCTCGCGCCAGAAATCCTTCACCAGCGGCCAGAGCTTCTCGGGCGGCTCCTGCACCACCAGCCAGCGCTGGCTGCCGGCGCGCTCGATGCGCATCCGTGCGACCGCGGGCAGCACGGTGGTGCTGCCGCCGAGCTTGGCCTGCTGGGCCCGCTCCGCCTCGAAGCCCGAGAGCGTCGCCGCACCCTTGCCGGTTTCCGGCACGATGTAACGGTTGTCCCGCGTCGGCGTCGTCAGGTCGGGCGGAATCTCCAGCGGCGGCAAGGCGCCCGCCGACTTGTAATCGATCCGCTTGCCCTCGAGGATGTCGGTCGCAGTGCTGCAGGCACCCAGCGCTGCGAGGGCCGCCAGCGGCAGGGCCATGCGCAACTTCATGCGCGCTTCTCCACCACGCGCAACGGCAGCGCGATGCCGGCCTCGGCCAGCGCTTCGCGCACCGGTTCGTAAAAGCGCTCCGCCAGCGGCGTCAAGGGCAGCCGCAGCCCGCATTCGATCAGGCCCATCTCGGCCAGCGCCCACTTCACGGGAATCGGGTTGGCCTCGAGAAACAGCCGCTGGTGCAGCGGCAGCAGGCGCAGGTTGATGTCGCGCGAAGTCTTGGCGTCGCCGGCGAGCGCGCGCGCGCTCATTTCGTGCATCAGGCGCGGCGCGACGTTGGCCGTGACCGAAATGACCCCCTGCCCGCCCAGCAGCATGAGCGCCAGCGCAGTCGAGTCCTCGCCCGAATAGAGCGCGAAGTTGCGCGGCGCGCGGCGGATCAGGTCGGTGCCGCGCTCGATGTTCGCGGTCGCGTCCTTGATGCCGATGATGCCGGGCACCTGAGCCAGCCGCAACGCGGTGTCGTTATGCAAGTCGGCGACGGTGCGCCCCGGCACGTTGTACAGGATCATCGGGATGTCGACGCTCTCTGCGATGCGCCGGAAATGCCGGTACAGCCCCTCCTGCGTCGGCTTGTTGTAATACGGCACCACCGAAAGGCAGGCCGTGGCGCCCGCCTGCTTCGCGGCTGCGCTCAGTTCGATCGCTTCGGCGGTCGAATTGCCGCCCGTGCCGGCGATCACCGGGATGCGCCCCTGGGCGTGCTCGACCGCGATGCGGATGAGCTCCTTGTGCTCGTCGAAATCGACCGTCG
>SCUH01000042.1 GCA_004298295.1 Betaproteobacteria bacterium
GATCAGCAGCACGCCGGGAATCGACGACAGCACGGTATAGAGGTACTGGATCAGGTCGTCCACCCAGCCCTTGAAGTATCCCGCCAGGATGCCGAACACGATGGCGAACGGCAGCGTCGCAAGCGTCGCCACCGAGCCGATGACGATCGCCGTGCGAACCGACTTGAGCGCCTGGTAGAGGACGTCGTTGCCGGTGCGGTCGGTGCCGAGCGGATGGTAGCCCGACCAGAGGGACGCGACGCATCCGGCCAGCAGCGCCACCGCCATCAGGGTCGTGAGGACCGCGCGCCACGGCACGTCGGTCTCACGCTGCCAGAGCGCGCGCCAGTGCGCCGCGAGCGGCTGGCGCCGGACGCGCGCACCCAGCGCCACGAGCGCCAGCGCGACGAGCGCGCCGGCGAGAGCGCCGAGCGCGAGTCCGCGCAACGAGCGCATCGCCAGGTCCGTGACCCAATCGCTGGCCGGCTCGCGCAGCTGCGCGCCGCCGAACACCAGGCGCGGAAAGTCGCGTACCGGCCGCCCGTCGAGCTCCATCGACTCCTTGGTGAACTGTCGGTACGACAGCGGCGCCGAGTAGGTCTTCTCCGCGCTGTCGAGCTGGGTCTTCGCCAGCAGGTCGAGGACCGAGTAGGTGCGCGTCGCGTACGCCAGGGGCGCGTTCGCGGCCGCTCCCGGCGCTGGCGCGAGCAGCGGCCGGAAATGCAGCGAGTCGAGCGCCGCGATCGAAAGAAACACCGTCAGCGGCACCAGCGCGCTCATTGCGGGCGCGTCGCGCAGCACCGAGCGCCAGGTCGCGCGCAGGTCGGGCGTGCGGCGCACTTTCCAGACGTAGGCGGCGAGCCCGGCGAACAGCGCCCACAGCGCGAGGTCGGTGGCGAGGAAGACGATCTTCGGCATCGCGGTCAGGCCAGGCGCACGCGCGGGTCGGCGACGGTGTAGGAGATGTCCGTCAGGATCAGGCCGACGATGTAGAGCACCGAGCCGACGAACACCATTGCGCGCACCACCGCGAAATCCTGCGCGTTGATGGCGTCGATGGTGTAGCTGCCCAGGCCGGGAATGCCGAAGAAGCTCTCCATGATGAGGCTGCCGAGGAACAGCAGCGGCAGCACGGCCACCGTGGAGGTGAGGATCGGCAGCGAGGCGTTGCGCAGCACGTGGCGGAACAGCACCGCGCTTTCCGACAGGCCCTTGGCGCGCGCCGTGCGCACGTAGTCCTTGCCGACTTCCTCGAGGAACAGCGTCCGGTACAGCAGCGCGTCGGCCCCCAGCCGCGATACGACGCCGATGACGATCGGCAGCGCGAGGAAGACGAACAGGTCCCAGCCGCCGGCGAATCCCGAGATCGGCACCAGCTTGAGCAGCGTCGAGAAGAACCACTGCCCGACGATGATGTAGAACAGCGCCGAGATCGACATCAGCACCACGGCGCTCGCCACGCCCCAGAAATCGAGATACGTGGCGCGGAAGAACACCATCAGCAGCGCAGCGCAGACGGTGGCCAGCACGCCCAGCAGAAAGGTCGGCACCGCCACCGCGAGCGACGGGCCGATGCGCTGCCGGATCTCGTAGCCGATGTCGCGGCCGCTGTCGGAGGCGCCGAAGCGGAAGGCGAACAGCTGCACCGAGCGCTCGTAGAAGATGGTGTGCGTGAGGCGGCGCGCGCCCGGTTGCGCGGCGTTGAACAGCAGCGGCTTGTCGTAGCCGCGCTCGATCTTCCACTTCTCGATCGCCTCCTGCGTGACGCGCTTGCCGCCGATGTTGAGCCGCGCCATGTCGTCGGGGGTGTTGATGGTGAAGAACAGGATGAAAGTGAACAGGTTGACCCCGACCAGGATCAGGACGCCGTACAGGAGCCGGCGGACGATGTAGTTGAGCATTCAGGCCGCTCGCGCCTTCGCGCCGCCGGGGGCGAGCGTGCGGGCGGCATTCTCGCGCTCGCGCCGGCGGTAGGCACGCCACGCAGGGACGATGGCCCCGGTCAGGGCAAGCACGATCAGCGCCACCGGCCACCACTGCGGTCGGTTCCACTCGGCGATCTTCGCCGCGCGCAGCTGCGGGTCGACGCGCAGGTACTGGATGTGGTTGCGGATGATCTGCGTCGGCTTGCCGTTGCTGACCCACTGGTGGAACGCCGCCGCCGAGGTCGGAAAGTAGCCCCAGCTCCACACCGCATCCGCCTGCAGGATGCGGATCATCTCGTCGATCAGCTTCGCCTTCGCCGGGCCGTCGTCCTCGAACTTC
>SCUH01000043.1 GCA_004298295.1 Betaproteobacteria bacterium
CCAGGAGCACGACATCTACCTGCCGATCGGCACGCTCGAGGAGCTCGACAACCACAAGAAGGGGCTCTCGGACGTGGCGCGCAACGCGCGCCAGGCGAGCCGCTTCCTCGACGAGATCGTTTCCAACGTCAGCGGCAGGAACGCGGCCGACATCGCCGCCGGGATCCCGCTGCCGGCACGCGCCGGCGAGCGGCCGCGCGGGCGCCTGTTCCTGCAGACCGAGGCGATCAACGGCGAGCTGCCCGCGACGCTCGCCGCGGGCAAGACCGACAACCAGATCCTGTCGGTGGTGCGCCACCTGCAGAAGCGCGAGCCGCAGCGCCACGTGATCCTGGTGTCGAAAGATATCAACATGCGCATCAAGGCGCGGGCCCTCGGCCTCGCCGCGGAGGACTACTTCAACGACAAGGTCCTCGAAGACACCGACCTGCTGTACACCGGCGTGCGCCGGCTGCCGGCCGACTTCTGGGACAGCCACGGCCGCGACATGGAATCGTGGAAGAAGGACGGCCACACCTACTATCGCGTGCGCGGACCGCTGGTGCCGCGGCTGCAGCTGAACGAGTTCGTGTTCGACGAATCCGGCGAGCGCCCGCTGCACGCCCTGGTGAAGGAGCGCCAGGGGCGCGTGGCGGTGCTCGAGACGCTGCGCGACTACACGCATGCCAAGAACTCGGTCTGGGGCGTCACGGCGCGCAATCGCGAGCAGAATTTCGCGCTGAACCTGCTGATGAATCCGCAGGTCGACTTCGTCACGCTCCTCGGCCAGGCGGGCACCGGCAAGACGCTGCTCACCCTCGCCGCCGGCCTGACGCAGGTGCTCGACGACAAGCGCTACAGCGAGATCATCGTCACGCGCGTCACGGTGCCGCTGGGCGAAGACATCGGTTTCCTGCCGGGGACCGAGGAGGAGAAGATGCAGCCGTGGATGGGCGCGCTCGAGGACAACCTCGACGTGCTCAACGCTTCCGACGAGTCCGGCGGCGAATGGGGCCGCGCGGCGACGCGCGATCTGGTGCGCTCGCGCATCAAGGTCAAGTCGCTCAACTTCATGCGCGGCCGCACCTTCATCAACAAGTGGCTCATCATCGACGAGGCGCAGAACCTGACGCCCAAGCAGATGAAGACGCTGGTGACGCGCGCCGGCCCGGGCACCAAGGTCGTGTGCCTGGGCAACATCGCGCAGATCGACACGCCCTACCTCACCGAGGGCAGTTCCGGGCTGACGTACGTCGTCGACCGCATGCGCGACTGGGCCCACTCGGGGCACGTGACGCTCGCCCGCGGCGAGCGCTCCAGGCTCGCAGATCACGCTGCCGAAACGCTCTGATTTCTGCTAGGCTGCCTTCCTTTTTTTCGGGGATTCCGCATGAACGCTCTCGCCCGCCAGTTATTCGCGCTCGCCGCCGCCCTGGCGCTCGCCCTGCCCGCCGCCGCGCAGACCAAGGACAAGGACTACGAACCGCAGGTCGGTCAGGCCGGCAAGGACGTGATCTGGGTGCCGACGCCGGACGAGGTCGTCGAGCGCATGCTGCGCATGGCGCAGGTCACGGCAAACGACTACGTGGTCGATCTCGGCGCCGGCGACGGCAAGATCGCCATCGCGGCGGCGAAGAAGTTCGGCGCACGGTCGCTGGGCATCGAATACAACCCCGACATGGCGCGCCACGCGCAGCGCAACGTCGAGAAGGCGGGCGTCACGGCGCGCGCCAAGATCATCCAGGGCGACATCTTCGTCACCGATTTCACCCAGGCGAGCGTGGTCACGATGTACCTGCTGCCGAACCTCAATCTCAAGCTGCGCCCGCAGCTCCTCGCCATGCGCCCCGGGACGCGCGTCGTGTCGCACTCCTTCAACATGGACGACTGGGAACCCGACGAGACCTCGAATCTCGACGGCCGGCGCGCGTATTTCTGGCTGGTCCCGGCCCATGTCGGCGGCACCTGGACGATCGAATTCGGCGGCGAGCGCCATGAACTCGTGTTCGAGCAGCGCTACCAGAAACTCGACGGTTCGATTGCGCTCAAGGCGATGCAGGCGGGGTTGCGCGACACGCGCCTGCGCGGCGCCGCGCTCAGCTTCGCCTACATCGACGGCAGCGGCGTGCGGCGCGAATTCAGCGGCCGCGTCAACGGCAACCGCATGGAAGGCGGCTTTCGCGCCGAGTCCGGCGCCGAGGGCAAGTGGAGCGCGGTGAAGAAGTAGCCACCTCGCGCGCCGGCGGAAAATCCGGGGCCTGACCCCGATTCACAGTTTCTTGTGCGTGCCGTCGCAGAACGGCTTGCCGGCGGTGTGCTTGCAGCCGCAGAGCCACACCTTCATCGCCTCGGCCACGGTGAACTTGGTCGGCGAGAACTCGCTGCCCTTGTGCGAGCCGTCGCAGAAGGGCTGGCGCTTCGAGCGGCCGCAGGCGCACCACCAGTAGTCGCCCGGCGCGAGCTCCACGGCGTAGGGTCCCTTCTGCGCGATGTTCGGCTGTGCCATCGCCGCTGCGCTCAGTAGCTCGGCGTGCTGGCCAGGTTCTCGAAGCGCGTGTACTGCCCGAGAAAGGCGAGCTCGATGCGGCCGATCGGGCCGTTGCGCTGCTTGCCGATGATGATTTCGGCGCGGCCCCTGACCTCGGGCTTGTCGGGAAAGTAGACCTCGTCCCGGTAGATGAAGAAGATGACGTCGGCGTCCTGCTCGATGGCGCCCGATTCGCGCAGGTCCGACATCATCGGGCGGCGGTCGTTGCGCTGCTCGACCGCGCGCGACAGCTGCGACAGCGCGATCACCGGCGTCTCGAGCTCCTTCGCCAGCGCCTTGAGCGAGCGCGAGATCTCGGAGATCTCGGTGGCGCGG